>JANYKR010000012.1 GCA_025358155.1 Betaproteobacteria bacterium | reverse complement strand
GTCGCGCAAAGCCGCGCAGCAGCGGGCTCAGGCGCTGGCGGCCAAGGCCAGGCCGAGCCGGGTGCGGGCCTCGGCCGGTGTCGCCACTTCGCGCCCGGCCTGGCGGGCGCAGCGGGCCAGCGCCTCGACCAGCACGCCGTTGCCGGCGGCACGGCTGCCGTCCGGCAGGTAGAAGGTGTCCTCCAGCCCACTGCGCAGCATGCCGCCGAGTTCGGCCACGCGCTGGTGCACCGGCCAGATCTCGGTCCGGCCGATCAGCGTGGCCTGCCAGACGGCCTCGGCCGGCATCCAGCGCGGCAGCAGCGCCAGCAGGTCGGCGTCGCAGGGCATGCCCGAGGCCACGCCCATCACCAGGTTGAGCTCGGGAATGCCGGTGATCATGCCGGCTTTGAGGTACATCGCCACCGAGCGCACGATGCCCACATCGAAGCATTCGAACTCGGGGTGGGTGCCGCATTCGGCCATCAGGTCGAGCATCTGCTGTACCTTGGCGACCGGGTTGTCGAACACCATCGGCGGCCAGGCCCATTGGCCGTCGTCTTTGAGCTTGAGGTAGTTCAGCGTGCCGGCGTTGCAGGCGGCGATCTCGGGTTTGACGCGGCGGATGCAGGCGGCGGGGCCGCTGATGTCCTTGCCGATCACGCCCGTGGTCAGGTTGATGATCACGCCCGGGCAGGCGGCGCGGATCGCGCTGCACACCGCTTCGGCCACCTCCGGGTCCCAGCTGGGCAGGTAGCCCAGGCCGGGCTCCTGGTTGCGCAGGTGCACATGCATGATGCTGGCGCCGGCGTTGAAGGCGTCGCGCGCCTCGGCTGCCATCTGCGCCGGGGTGACCGGCACCGGGTACTGCTGGGGAGAGGTCAGCACGCCGGTCAGCGCGCAGGTCAGGATGGCTTTTTCGCTGGTCATGGGATGTCCTTGGGGGTGGCGGTCGGCGTTGTTTCGGTCAAGGTCAGTTCGATCAGCAGCGCGCCGGTCGCCACGCTGTCGCCTGCCGCCACATGCACCGCAGCGACCGTGCCGGCGGCGCTGGCGTGCTGCCAGAGCGCCATCTTCATGGCCTCGATGCAGACCAGCGGCTGGCCCTCGGCCACCGTGTCGCCGGGCTGCACCGCCACCTGGGTCACGCTGCCGGCCACAGGGGCCAGCACACGGCGAGCATCGGCGGCGTTGTCGCTGGCTGACCACGGCCGGGGCTCGCTGAAGACGAAGGTGGCGGCCTGCCATACCAGCTGCTGTAGCCCGCCATCGTCGTGGTGCAGCAGGCTGCGCTGCACGCCGGCGTGTTCGATGCGCAGTCGGGCGCCGTCCCGCTGCAGCAGGCGCAGCGTGTGGCTCTGGCCGTTCATCGTGACCTGCACGGCTTGGCCGTCAGGATTCACCATCAGGGTACGGGTATCGCCTTGGCAGCGCAGCGTCAGGCGCCAGCTGGCCAGGCCAGCCGGGCGCAGGGCACGGCGCACAGGCCCGTCCCCAGGGCCGGCTCGCTGAGGCGCCAACGCCCGCAAGGCGGCGGCCATCAGCCACACCGCGTCGTCGGGCACGGGCCGCTGCAGCAGCGGCTCGCCAGCGGCAGCCCATTCATCGATCAGCGTGGTGTGCAGCGCGGCGCCGGCAAAACGGGCATGGCCCAACAGGTCGTGCACGAAGCGGGCGTTGTTGGCGGGCCCGAGCAGCGACGCGTCGGCCAGCGCGGCACGCAGCCGGCGGATGGCGTCGGGGCGGTCCCGGCCGTGCACGATCAGCTTGGCCACCATCGCGTCGTACCAGGGCGAGACCTCGCCGCCTTGGCGGATGCCGTGGTCGATGCGCACGCCCGGGTGCAGCGCGGCCTCAGGCTGCCAGTGCAGGATGCGGCCGGTCTGTGGCTTGAAGCCGTCGTACGGGTCTTCGGCGTAGAGCCGGGCCTCGATGGCGTGGCCGGTAAAGCGGATCTGGTCCTGGCGCAGCGGCAGCGCCTGGCCGGCTGCCACCCGAAGCTGCCACTCGACCAGGTCCAGCCCGGTGATGCATTCGGTCACCGGGTGTTCGACCTGCAGCCGGGTGTTCATCTCCAGAAAGTAGTGCTGCATCGCCGAATCGACGATGAACTCGACCGTGCCCGCGCCCACATAGCCCACCGCCAGCGCGGCGGCCACCGCGTCGCGGCCCATGCGCTCGCGCAGCTCGGCATCGACGATGGGTGAGGGTGCCTCTTCGATCACTTTCTGGCGCCGTCGCTGGGCGCTGCAGTCGCGCTCGCCCAGGTGCACTGCGTTGCCGTGCTGGTCGGCAAACACCTGGATCTCGATGTGGCGGCCGCCGGTGATCAGCCGCTCCAGCATCAGCGTGCCGTCGCCAAAAGCGCTTTGTGCTTCATGCCGGGCGCCGGCCAGTGCGTCGGCCAGTTCGTCGGCACGCTGCACCAGCCGCATGCCACGCCCGCCGCCGCCGGCCACTGCCTTGACCAGCAGCGGAAAGCCCAGCGCCAGCGCCTCAGTCGTCAGCACGGCCTCGTCCTGCGACTCACCGCCATAGCCCGGCGCACAGGGCACGCCGGCGGCCACCATGCGGCGCTTGGCATCGGCCTTGTGGCCCATTGCGGCAATCGCTGCGGCCGGCGGGCCGATGAAGACCAGGCCGGCGTCTGTGCAGGCTTGGGCAAAGTCAGCCCGCTCGGACAAGAAGCCGTAGCCCGGGTGCACCGCATCGGCACCGGTGGCGCGGGCGGCGGCCAGCAGCGCCGGGATGTTCAGATAGGACTCGGCCGCAGCGGGCGGGCCGACGCGCACCGCCTCGTTGGCCTGCAGCACATGCGGCGCGTTGGCGTCGGCATCACTGAACACCGCCACCGTGCGGTAGCCCAGCGTGCGGGCGGTGCGCATCACCCGGCAAGCTATCTCGCCCCGGTTGGCAACCAGGATCTTGTTGAAGTTCACCGCGCCGCCCACCGGCTCAGTGCCCGCCCCTGGGCAGCGTGCCTTCGAGCTTGCAGATGATGCCCAGCATGATCTCGTCGGCGCCGCCGCCGATCGACACCAGCCGGCTGTCGCGGTAGGCCTGGCTGATCGGGTTGTCCCAGGTGAAGCCCATGCCGCCCCAGTACTGCAGGCAGCTGTCGGCCACCTCGCGCACCAGCCGACCGCACTTGAGCTTGGCCATCGACGCCAGCTTGGTCACGTCCTTGCCGCTGACATACAACTCCACCGCGTGGTAGGTCAGGGCGCGCAAGGCCTCGACCTCGGTGCGCAGCTCGGCCAGCCGGAAGTGCACCACCTGGTTGTCCAGCACGCTCTTGCCAAAGGTCTTGCGGCTGCGGGTGTACTCGATGGTCTGGTCGATCAGGATGTCCATGCCCTTGAGCGACGAGGCCGCGCCAAACAACCGCTCCTCCTGGAACTGCAGCATCTGGAAGGCAAAGCCCATGCCCTCCTGGCCGATCAGGTTCTTCTTGGGCACCCGCACGTTGTCAAAAAACAGCTGGGCGGTGTCCGACGAGTTCATGCCGATCTTCTTGATCTTTTGCTTGGTGATGCCAGCGGCATCCATAGGCACGATGATCAGGCTCTTGTTCTTGTGCGGCGAGTGGGTGGCTGACGCGTCGGAGGTGTTGGCCAGCAAGCAGCACCAGTCGGCCTGCAGGCCGTTGGTGATCCACATCTTGCTGCCGTTGATCACGTAGTCGCCGTCCTCGATGCGGGCACGGGTCTTGACGGCGGCCACGTCGCTGCCGCCACCCGCCTCGCTGACACCCAGGCAACCCACCATGTCGCCGGCAATCGACGGCACCAGCCACTCGCGCCGCAGCTCGTCGCTGCCAAAACGCGCCAGCGCCGGGGTGCACATGTCGGTGTGCACGCCGATGCTCATCGGCACACCGCCACAGGCCGCTGCGCCCATCGCCTCAGCCATCACCATCGAGTAACTGAAGTCCAGCCCGGCGCCGCCAAACTCCTCCGGGTACTTCAGTCCCAGCAGGCCCAGGTTGCCGAGCTTTTTCATCACCGCGTGGGCGGGGTAGATCTCGGCCGCTTCCCACTCGGCCACAAACGGGTTGATCTCCTTGGCGACAAACTTGGCCACGGTGTCGGCCAGGGCGCGGTGTTCGGGGGTGAATTTCATGGTCTTGCTCCAGAGGTTGAGTCAGCGGCGGGTTCTTAGAAGCGGGCAATGCCAAAAGCGTTCGGGCGCAGGCTGCGGGTCTCGGCCTCAGCCGCCAGCGCCAGGCACAACGCCAGCACACGCCGGGTGTCTTGCGGCGCGATCACGCCGTCGTCCCAGAGCCGGGCGGTGCCAAACAGCACATGGCTTTCGCGGTCGATGCGCTGGCGCAGCTGGTCGCTCATCGCGTCGAGTGCCGCATCGTTGACCGGCAGGACGGCTTTTTGCAGCTTGGCAGCACTGATGAGGCGCATCACCTGCGCCGCCTGCGCGCCGCCCATCACTGCAGTGCGGGCCGACGGCCAGCTGAAGATGAAGCGCGGGTCGAAGCCGCGGCCGCACATGCCGTAGTTGCCGGCGCCAAAGCTGCCGCCCAGCAGCACGGTGAACTTGGCCACCCGGGCGTTGGCAACAGCCTGGATCATCTTGCTGCCGTGCTTGATAGCGCCGCCGCGCTCGGCCGCGCTGCCCACCATGTAGCCGGTGGTGTTCTGCAAAAATACCAGCGGCGTGCCGCTTTGGTCGCAGAGCTGGATGAACTGTGCCGCCTTGATCGAGCCCGTGGGCTGGATTGCACCGTTGTTGCCCAGGATGCCGACTTCGCGGCCATCGATGCGGGCATGGCCGCAGACCGTCTCGGTGGCAAATGGTGCCTTGAACTCCAGAAAGTCCGAGCCGTCGACCAAGCGGGCGATGACCTCCCGCGCGTCGTAGGGCTCGCGCTCGTCGGCCGGCACGACGCCGGGCAACTCATCGGCGGCGTACAGCGGCTCGGCCGCAGCCGCAGCCGCAGGGGCAGGTGGCCCGCTGTCCCAGCGCAGCTTGTCCACCAGCTCGCGGGTCAGTGCGATGGCGTGGGCATCGTTCTCGGCCAGGTACTCGCCCAGGCCAGTGACCTCGGCATGCAGCACGCTGCCGCCGAGGTCGTCTTCGGTGCAGTCCTCACCGATGGCGGCCTTGACCAGCGGCGGGCCGGCCAGGTAGATGCTGCTGCGGCCCTTGACCAGCACCACGTAGTCCGACAGTCCCGGCAGGTAGGCGCCACCGGCGGTGGACGCACCATGCACCACCGCGATCTGCGGTATGCCGGCAGCCGACAAGCGGGCCTGGTTGGCAAAGGCGCGGCCGCCCTCGACAAACATCTCGCTCTGGTACATCAGGTTGGCGCCGCCCGACTCGACCAGGTAGATCAGCGGCAGTTTGTTCTCGGCGGCGATTGCCTGGGCCCGCAGCGCCTTGCGCAAGCCCATCGGCGAGACCGTGCCGCCCTTGAGCGCCGAGTCGCTGGCCGAGATCAGCACCCGCTTGCCGCTCACGTTGCCGATGCCGACGATGGAGCCGCCGCCCAACACGCTTTTTTTGCCGTCGTCGTCGTGCAGGCCCAGCCCCGCCAGCGCTGACAGCTCCAGAAAGCCGCTGTCGCGGTCGAGCAGGCGCGCCACACGCTCCCTTGGCAGCAACTGGCCGCGTCGCTCGAACTTGTCGACTTTGGCGGCCGATTCGGCCACCACCCGGGCTTCGAGCAGGCGCACCTCGGCCAGCCGTTCGGCCATGCGGCTGGCGTTGGCCTGGAATGCGGCGCTGCCGACCCGCAACTGCGACACCCAGACCGGCATCAGCTCAGCACCTTGGGTTTGACTGCCCGGTGGAAGCCCTCGAACGGCTGGCTGCGCTGGTGGTCGGCGGTGGGAAACGCCGCCTGGCCCAGCGACGAGCCGCCGTCGATCTGCAGCGTTACCCCGGTGATGAAGGCCGCGCCTGGCGACAGCAAAAACACGATGGCCGCGCTGACCTCGGCCTCTTCGGCCATGCGGCGCAGCGGCACGTGCTTCTTGAGACCGCGGATGTGCTCGCGGATCGCCTCGCCGTAGCTGTCCATGCCACTGCTGGCAATCCAGCCCGGCGCCACTGCATTGACCCGTACACCGGCATGGGCCCACTCGAAGGCCGCCGTCTGCGTCAGGTTGGCCATGCCGGCACGCGCCGCGCCCGAATGGCCCATCGTCGGCATGCCGTTCTTGAAGTCGGCCGTCATGTTGACGATCGCGCCGCCGTGCGCCTGCATGCACTGGGTGAACAGCTCGCGCATCATCAAGAAGCCGCCGGTCAGGTTGTTGGCCACCACCGCGTCGAAGCCCTTTTTGCTGATGAAGGCCAGCGGCGACGGGAATTGCCCGCCCGCGTTGTTGACCAGCCCGGTGATCGGCCCGGCCTTCAGCGCCTCGGTGATGTTGGCCCTGACCGCATCCTCGTCCCGGATGTCGAAGGCGTACCAGCTGGCTTTGCCACCGTCTTCGAGGATCTCGGCGGTGACTGATTGCAATTTTTCAGTCTTGCGGCCCGACAGCACCACGTCGGCGCCCAGCGATGCCAGTTCATGCGCAACGCAACGGCCGATACCCGAGCCACCCCCGGTGACCCAGAAACGCTGGCCGGCAAAGAGGCCGGGTGTGAAAACACTGCGGTAGCCGGCGGTGGTGCTCATGGCAAAACCTGTCAAAGCGGAGGTGCCGTATTGGACGCAAGCATTCCGTTAACGTCAATCTGATTCCGTATAGGTAATTACACGGGTGGACTTGCTTGGGCACTGCCCTAGCATCCGGCCCATTCAATCTTCTGCCCGGAGTTGCCTTGGACCTGCCCACCATCACCGAACACCTGCGCGCCAAAGTCGGCGAGCAAAGCGGCCTCAACGCGATCCTCAAGTTCGACTGCGGCGCCGACGGCGTGGCGGTGATCGACGGCCGGGCCACGCCCAACACCGTGGACAACACCGACCGCGACGCTGACTGCACCGTGGCACTGCCGCTCGCCACACTGGCCAACCTGATCAGCGGCGAGCTGGAGCCCACCACCGGCTTCATGATGGGCAAGTTCAAGGTGTCGGGCGACATGTCGGTGGCGCTCAAGCTGCAGCGCGTGATCTGACATGAGCCTCGCGGCCGCGCCCGCCGCGCCCACCGCCCAGGAGCAGGTGGCCGCGCACCAGGACGACGGCAACAGCGCGCTGTTCGGCATCACCGAGCTGTGCACCGAGTTCGGCATCTCGCCTCGCGCCATCCGCTTCTACGAGGACAAGGCGCTGCTGGCGCCACGCCGCATCAACGGCACCCGCGTCTACACCCGGCGCGACCGCGCACGGCTGGGCTTGATCCTGCGGGCCAAGGCCATTGGCTCGACGCTGGCCGACATCAAGACCTACCTCGACCTGTACGGCAGCCACGGCGAGGGCCGGGCCCAGCAACAGGCCTACGTGCTGGAGCGTACCGGTGCGGCAATCGCCGAGCTGGAACAAAAGCGCGCCCACATCGACGCCGCGCTGGCCGAGTTGCGGCTGATCAACCAGACGGTTCGCGACTTTCTGGCCGCCCGGGCTTGAGCGGCGCTGGGCTGGGCCCGAGCCGTATGGCCTTGGGGCTGGGCCTGCCGAGGCTTGCGGGCTTGCAGGTAGAGTGAGCGCTTTACCTTGTCCGCCCGCCATTGCCAGGAGCCGCCCATGGCCGCCTCAGCCCCGCCCAGCCCCAAGATCGACATCAAGGCCATCGCCAATGACAGCGGTGTGGCCGTCGAGGCCTACGACACCTATGACTCGGACGAAGAAACCATCGCCGCAGCCCACCGTTTTGCCGCCGGCTTGTTGAACCGGGTGGCGGTGATCTGCGAGTCGCAGCCCGGTCTGAAGGTGATGGACGCCGCCGCGCTGCGGCGACTGGCCAAGTCCCTGCTGCCGGGTTGAGCGGCCTGGGGCCAGCAGTCAGCGCCCGCACGAAAAATCGCCGTGCTCAGCGGCGCGCTGACCTTGGCCAGCCTGGCCGCCCCACGCCGGCGGCCGGGGGTGTCATTTGACATCCCTCAAGAATGGTCAGGATTGGCGCCGTTAGGATATGAGCCTTGCCCGTTGGGTCGGCCCGGGCCTGCCGGGGCCGATCCGTCCGTTTTCTTTCGGTGCCAGCGCCCCTGCGGCCGGCCCGTTGCCGATGAGTCTCGAATTCCACCGCCCCGATGCTGTCGCCCGCCTGCCCACCGGCGGCACCCTGGCCAGCCGCGCGCTGGCCTGCCGCCGGGGTCGGCGCTGGCTGTTTCGTGGTCTGGACCTGCAACTGGCGCCCGGCAGCATCACCTGGCTGCGGGGCCGCAACGGCAGTGGCAAGACCAGCCTGTTGCGCATCCTGGCGGGCCTTTCATCGCCGGCTGAAGGCGACATCACCTGGAACGGCACGCCCCGACGCCCGGGCGATGCGGCGGCCCGACAGGCCATCGTCTTCATCGGCCACGCCAATGCGCTCAAGGACGACCTGACCTTGGCCGAATCGCTGGCGTTTCTGGCCCGCTTGCAGGCTGTGCCCGACGCGCCGCAAAGGGCCAGGGCAGCACTCGACCGGCTTGGCCTGGCCTCGCGCTGCGATGCCCCGGTCCGCACCCTGTCGCAAGGCCAGCGCCGGCGCGGTGCACTGGCCCGGCTGGCGCTGGACCCGGCGCCGCGCACCTGGATTCTCGACGAGCCCTACGACGCACTCGACCGGGACAGCGTGGCCTTGCTGTCGGACCTGATCACCGAGCACGCCGGGCGCGGCGGGGCGGTGCTGATGACCAGTCACCAGACCGTGGACCTGGCCGCGGCGACCGAGTTCGACCTTGAGCCCTTTCGCGCCCCATGATCGGCCTGCTGCTGGCAGTGACCCGACGCGACCTGCTGCTGGCGCGCCGCCGGCGCATCGAGGCGCTGCTGCCGCTGGGCTTTTTTGTCGTCGCGGCCAGCCTGTTTCCGATCGGCGTCGGGCCCGAGCCCCAGACCTTGCGCCAGATCGGCCCGGGTGTGGTCTGGGTCTGCGCGCTGCTGGCGGCGATGCTGTCGGTCACGCAGATGTTCGCCAGCGACCACCAGGACGGCTCGATCGAGCAGATGCTGCTGTCGTCGCAGCCGCTGGTGGTGATCGTCGTCGGCAAGGTGCTGGCGCACTGGTTGAGCTCGGGTCTGCCGCTGGTGCTGGCCGCTCCGCTGATCGGCCTGCTGTTTGGCATGCAGGCGCCCGCCATTGCCACCCTGACCTTGAGCCTGCTGCTGGGCACGCCCATCCTCAGCCTGCTGGGCGCGGTGGGCGCTGCGCTGACACTGGGCCTGCGCAGCGGCGCCGCGCTGGTGTTTTTGCTGGTCTTGCCGCTGACGGTGCCGGCGCTGATCTTTGGCACGGGCGCGGTAGTGGCGGTCGATGCCGGCATGTCGGCGCAGGCGCACCTGTCGCTGCTGGGCGCGCTGCTGATCCTCACGGCGCTGGGTGCACCGCTGGCCAGTGCTGCCGCGTTGCGCATCGCGCTGGATTGACCGCCCGTTTCATTGATCACCGGCCCGCCAGACCCTCCCGAACTGCTTGAATGAACTTTTTGAACCCGACCCAGACCTGACCCCCACCATGACATTGCGCTTGACCACTTTTGCCGCACCCTCGCGTTTTTACGCGTTGGCCGGCGCGCTGGTGCCTTGGTGCTGGGCGGCCACCTTGCTGCTGGGCGCAGCCGGCCTTTACACCGGCTTTGCCATCGCCCCCACCGATTTCCAGCAGGGTGATGCCTACCGCATCATCTTCATCCATGTGCCTGCGGCCTGGATGTCGATGCTGATCTACCTGATCATGGCCTTCTGGGCGGCGGTGGGCTGGATGATGAATACCCGCATGGCGGCGATGTACGCCCGGGCCCTGGCGCCCACCGGCGCGTTGTTCACCTTCATCGCGCTGTGGACCGGCGCACTCTGGGGCAAACCGACCTGGGGCACCTGGTGGGTCTGGGACGCCCGGCTCACCTCCGAGTTCATCCTGCTGCTGATGTACGGCGGCTACATCGCCCTGACCGAGGCGATCGACGACCCCAAGCGCGCCGCCAACGCCGGCGCGTTGCTGGCCCTGGTGGGCGTGGTCAATGTGCCGATCATCTACTTCTCGGTGCGCTGGTGGAACACCTTGCACCAAGGGTCGAGCATCAGCATGACTTCAGCGCCCAAGATGGTTGCCACCATGCTCACGGCGATGCTGCTGATGACCTTGTGCTTCTGGGCTTACAGCTTTGCGGTGGCCTTCACACGGGCCAGGGCGATCGTGCTGGAGCAGGAGTCGGATACCGAGTGGGTGAGGGCGCTGACGCGCGCTGAAAGCAAAGCATGAACTGGCAATCGATGGATGAGTTTTTCCGCATGGGCGGCTACGGGCTGTATGTCTGGGGCTCTTACGGCCTCACCCTGGCAGTGCTGGTCGCCGAGGCGCTGGTCGTGCGGCAGCGCCGCCGGCAGGCCTTTGCAGCGGCGCGTGATGACTGGCAACCGGAGAGTGCAAGATGATCAAACCCCGTCACAAACGTGCTGCCATCTTGCTGGGTGTGCTCTCGGCGGTGGGTGTGGCCGTGGCGCTGACTCTCAACGCCTTCAACAGCAATCTGGTGTTTTTCTACACCCCGACCCAGGTCGCCGCCAAAGAGGCGCCGCAAGGCCGCACCTTCCGGGTCGGCGGCCTGGTGGAGGCCGGCAGCGTGGTGCGCGAAGGCGTGACCGTGCGCTTCATCGTCACCGACACCCTCAAGACCGTGCCGGTACGCTTTGATGGGGTGCTGCCCGACCTGTTCAAGGAGGGCAAAGGTGTGGTGGCGCAAGGCCAGCTGGCGGCTGACGGTGTATTTGCCGCCCGCGAGGTGCTGGCCAAGCACGACGAAAACTACATGCCGCCCGAGGCGGCCGCCGCCCTGCAGCGAGCCGAGAAGACGCGCAACAAGATGTCGGGCACCTTGGCCAAGTCCGAGTCCACCGCCGCCCCTGCCACCATTGCTGCCCCTGCTGGGCCTGGAGCCAAACCATGATCCCTGAATTTGGTCATCTGATCCTGATCCTGGCGCTGGCCGTGGCGCTGGTGCAGGGTGTCGTGCCCATGCTAGGCGCGCAGCGCGGCCGGGCCGACTGGATGGCGCTGGCCCGGCCTGCGGCCTACCTGCAGTGCGGGCTGGTGGCGCTGTCGTTTCTCTGCCTGGCCGCCTCTTTTGTGCGGCATGACTTTTCGGTGCTCTACGTTGCGTCCAACTCCAACTCTGCGCTGCCGCTGCCCTACCGCATCGCCGCCGTCTGGGGCGGCCATGAGGGCTCGCTGCTGTTGTGGGTGCTGATGTTGTGCCTCTGGACGGTGGCGGTGGCGCGGTTCTCGCGCAGCTTGCCCGCGGTTTTTGTCGCCCGCATCCTGGCGGTACTGGGCTGGGTCTCGGTCGGCTTTTTGCTGTTCATGCTGATCACCTCCAACCCGTTCGACCGGCTTATCCCGGCCGCTGCCGACGGCCGCGACCTGAACCCGTTGCTGCAAGACCCCGGCATGGTGATCCACCCGCCCATGCTCTACATGGGCTACGTTGGCTTCTCGGTGGCCTATGCCTTTGCGATTGCCGCGCTGATCGGCGGCAACCTCGACGCCACCTGGGCCCGCTGGACCCGGCCCTGGACGTCAGCGGCCTGGATATTTCTCACCTTCGGCATCGGGCTGGGCAGTTGGTGGGCCTACAACGAGCTGGGTTGGGGCGGCTGGTGGTTCTGGGACCCGGTCGAGAACGCGTCCTTCATGCCCTGGTTGGTGGGCACCGCGCTGATCCACTCGTTGGCAGTGACCGAGAAGCGAGGCAGCTTCAAGGTCTGGACCGTGCTGCTGGCGATCCTGGCGTTTTCGCTCTCGCTGCTGGGCACCTTTCTGGTCCGCTCGGGCGTGCTGTCGTCGGTGCACAGCTTTGCCACTGACCCGCGCCGAGGCCTGTTCATCCTGGTCTTTCTGGTGGTGGTGATCGGTGCCTCGCTGCTGCTGTACGCCTGGCGTGCGCCCAGCGTCGGCCTGGGTCAGCGCTCGGGCCTGCTCAGCAAGGAGTCGATGCTGCTGGTCAACAACATCCTGCTGGTGGCGGCCTGCGGCGGCGTGTTGCTGGGCACCATGTACCCGCTGTTTCTGGACGCCATGGGTGGCGGCAAGATTTCGGTCGGACCGCCGTATTTCGACACCGTGTTCACGCTGATGATGGCGCCGCTGTTGCTGCTGATGGGTGTCGGGCCGCTGATGCGCTGGAAGCAGGATGAGGCCTCCAGCCTGGTGCGGCGGCTGCGCTGGGCCTTTGTTTTTGCCATCGGCGCAGCGCTGCTCAGCGGCTGGGCCATGGGCCGGATTGCGCCGGCCACCACCGGCGGTCTGTTCCTGGCCTACTGGATCGTGGCGGCCATCGGGGTGGACCTGGTCGAGCGGCTGCGGCCCTTGCCGGGGCAAAGCCGCGGTCTGGGCGGCACGGTGCTCGGCCGAGCGCGGCTGTTGCCGCGTGCGATGGTCGGCATGATGGTGGCCCACCTGGGCGTGGCGGTATTTGCCTTCGGCGTGGCGATGGTCAAGACCTATGAGACCGAGCGCGACGTCAAGATGGGGCCCGATGCCAGCACTGAGATCGCCGGCTTCCGCTTCCGCATGCTGTCGGTCAAGGACGTGCAAGGCCCCAACTACAGCGCCGCACAAGGCTTGATCGAGGTCAGCAAGGCCGGCACGGTGATCGCCATGCTGCAGCCCGAGAAGCGCATTTACCGGGTCCAGACCAACCCGATGACCGAGGCAGCGGTCGACAGCAACCCCTTGCGCGACCTCTACATCTCGATGGGCGAGCGCCTGCCCACCGGCGAGTGGATCGTGCGGGTGCAGCACAAGCCCTTCATCGTGCTGATCTGGGGCGGTTGCCTGGTGATGATGCTGGGCGGCGGCTTGGCGGCCAGTGACCGGCGTTACCGGGCCAGGCAAACCCGTGCCGCAGCGCTGCCGCTGGCAGCCAGCGCAACGGCAGCGGGAGGCGCACGGTGAAGCGCTTTTTGATCCCGCTGGCGCTGTTCCTGGTCTTGGCCGGCTTTTTGCTGGTGGGCCTGGGGCTGGACCCGCGTGAGGTGCCGTCGCCCCTGGTGGGCAAGCCGGCGCCGCCTTTCCAGGCCGCAGCGCTGGCCCGGCCAGACGCGGTGATCAAGCGCGACGACCTGCTGGGCAAGGTCTGGCTGCTCAATGTCTGGGCGTCGTGGTGCGGCGCCTGCCGTGACGAGCACCCGGTGCTGGTCGAGTACGCGCGCCGGGGCGGCGTGCCGGTGTACGGCCTGAACTACAAGGACAAGCGCGAGGATGGCCTGGGCTGGCTCAAGCAGTTCGGCAACCCCTACACCGATTCGATGTTCGACCCCGAGGGCCGCATCGGCATCGACTATGGCGTCTACGGCGTGCCCGAGACCTTCGTGATCGACAAGGCCGGCACCATTCGCTACAAGCACATCGGCCCGATCACGCCCGAGGTGCTGCGCAACAAGCTTGAACCGCTGCTGAGGAAGCTCAATGCCTGAAGCCGTGATCGGTTTGCTTGGCAAGTCGGGCGCCGCTTTGGCCCGCCTGCTCGCTGCACTGGCGCTGGCCGCAGCGCTGCTCAGCGCCGCACTGCTGGCCGGCCCGCAGGCCCGGGCCAGCGAAGCGCCGTCGGCCTCGGCCAATCCCGAGCTTGAGGCCCGCATGATGGTGCTGGCGGCCGAGCTGCGTTGCCTGGTCTGCCAGAACCAGACCATTGCCGACTCGCATGCAGGCCTGGCCGAAGACCTGCGCCAGCAGATCCGCGAGATGCTGGCCAAGGGCATGACCGAAGACCAGATCCGCACCTACATGACCGAGCGCTACGGCGATTTTGTGCTCTACAACCCGCCGTTCAAGGCCAGCACCGTGGTGCTGTGGGTCGGGCCGGCCGTGCTGATGGTGGGTGCACTGACGGCCTTGGTGCTGGTGCTGCGCCGGCGTCAGCGTCTGGGCGCCGATGCATTTGATCCCGACATTCCTGAAGAAGAAACCGCTCGATGACGCGTCTCGATGACCTCAAACGCCAGCTCGGTGAACTCGATGCACTGATTACCAGCGGTGTGCTCACGGGTGAGGCCGCACGCCAGGCGCGGGATGGCCTGGAGGCGCAGATCCTGGCTTCGGTGTTGCTGCCGGCGAGCGGAGCGGGTGCAGGGGCTGGCGCGTCTGACAGGTCGGCGCCCGCCGCTGCCGCCGAGCCGCCCGCTGCAGAGGCCCGCCCTTCAGGCCGTTTGCTGCTCGGGCTGGCCGTGTTTGCGCTGGTTTTTGTTGTCGCAGGCTATGCCTGGCTCGGCAACCCGGCCGCCCTGGCCGTGGCACCCGGCGTGCCCGGCGCGCCCGCCAATGAAGCGGCGAGCCAGGACGCCGGACGGGCCCAGTTCGAGGCCATGGCCGAGCGCCTGGCCGAGCGGCTCAAGACCCAGCCTGATGATGCCGAAGGCTGGGCCATGCTCGGCCGGTCCTACAGCGTGCTGGAGCGCTATCCCCAGGCGATCGTGGCCTACCAGCGGGTGATCAAATTGCGGCCCAAGGACGCCCAAGGCTATGCCGATTACGCCGATGCACTTGGCATGTCGCAAGGCCGCAAGCTCGCCGGTGAGCCCGAGCGGCTGATCGATCAGGCCTTGCAGCTTGATCCCGACAACGCCAAGGCGCTGTCGCTGGCAGGCACGGTCGCCTTCGACAAAGACGATTTTGCCGGCGCCGCCCAGCGCTGGCAGCGGGCCATGAGCAAGGCTGAACCCGGCAGCGAGATGGCCAGGCGCTTGCGCGGCGGTGTGGACGAAGCGCGCCAGCGCGCCGGCCTGCCGGCACTGCCACCCGAGCCGCCCGCACCGGCCTTGGCGACGGCGGTACCCGCCGCTGCCGACACCGTTGCGCCAGGCAGCAGCGCCGCCGGGCCAGCCGCCAGCGCGGCGGTGCAGGTGCGCGTCAGCTTGGCGCCGGCACTGGCAGCCAAGGCTGCACCGGACGACACGGTGTTCATCTTTGCGCGGGCGCTGCAAGGCCTCAAGGCACCGCTGGCGATCCAGCGCCGCCAGGTCAAGGACTTGCCACTCGATCTCACGCTGGACGACTCGATGGCGATGAGCCCGGCGCTGCGCCTGTCCACCGTTACCCAGGTGGTGATCGGAGCCCGCGTCAGCAAGAGTGGTAACGCCATGCCGCAGCCGGGTGACTTGCAGGGCTTGTCGCCGGCGGTGGCGGTGGGCACTCGCGGTCTGCAACTGCAAATCGGCGAGGTGCTTCCTTGAGTTCACCGCAAAGCAAGCGCATGCTGGAGCCTGACATGAGCATTCCGAATCCCTTGTCCACCTGCGACCTGTGCGACGCCTTTCGGCATGACAACAGCGGCGCCTTTCGTGTTTTGCCGCCGGTGTTTCGGGCCTACGGCGGTCGCCTGGCCTTTGCCGGCACGGTCAGCACGGTCAAGTGCCATGAGGACAACACCTCGGTAAAAGCCGCTGTCGAGTCGCCAGGCTATGGCCGGGTGCTGGTGGTGGATGGTGGCGGCTCGCTGCGCCATGCGCTGGTGGGCGGCAACCTGGCCGCAGCCGCCGCCCGCAACGGCTGGGCCGGCCTGGTGGTGGATGGCTGTGTGCGCGACGCTGCCGAGCTGGCAGTGGCCCAGGTCGGCATCCGCGCGCTGGCCCTGATGCCACTGCCCACCGATCGCCACCATGCCGGCCATGTCGATGTGCCGGTGCAGGTGCAAGGGGTGGCGGTACGGCCGGGCGACTGGCTGGTGGCCGATGCCGACGGCATCGTGGTGATGAAGATCGCGCCCGGGCCATGAGTACCTGGCCTGCCAGGCTGTCGAGGTTGAAAGCGCGTCTCCCGGGTGCGGGCGGGCTCGCGGCCGCAGGTGTGGCTCGCCCAAAATCGGCGCCGCCGCCCCCCGACGCCCTGAGCCGCACCGCCCAGCGCTGCCGCCAGCGTGTCAGTCAGCGGGCGCTGTTGGCGGCCGGCGTGGCGATGGTGCCGGTGCCCGGTGTGGACTGGGTCACCGACGTGGGGCTGCTGGTCAAGCTGCTGCCCGAGATCACCAGCGCCTTTGGCCTCAGCCCGGCCCAGGTCGAGCGGCTGGCGCCGCACCGCCGGGTGGTGGTCTACAAGGCGATGTCGGCAGGCAGCAGCCTGGTGCTGGGACGGATCGTGACTCGAGAGCTGGTGATGGTCGTGCTCAAGACCGTTGGCCTGCGCCTGAGCGCCCAGCAAGCGGCCAAGTACCTGCCGGTGGCCGGGCAGCTGGTGTCGGCGGCGTTGACCTTCTCGGCGCTCAAGTATGTCTGCGAACAGCATATCCGCCAGTGCGAAGCGGTGGCCCGCCAACTGCTGCTCAGCGCACCCGATTCGGCGCCAGGCTAGAATCAACGCTTCGGGGTGTAGCGCAGCCTGGTAGCGCATCTGGTTTGGGACCAGAGGGTCGAAGGTTCGAATCCTTTCACCCCGACCAACTTTCAAGCGGCAGCCAGCTGCCTCCAGCAAAAAGGGTCTCGCATCGTCGAGGCCCTTTTGCTTGGTGAGTCTGGCCGTGGCATCGGGCCCGCAAACCCGTGCCCTGATGTGAGCCGGCGCTCAGGCCCGACGACGGCGCGCTGCCACCAGAGCCAGCAAAGCCACGCCGACCAGGCCAAGGCTGGCCGGTTCAGGCACGTTGCCGCCGCCGTTGGGTGTCAGCGGCCGCTCGGTGAAGACGACAAAGTCCTGCGCCACGCTGCTGTACAGGCGGGCTGCGTCAAACGTGTTGGCTGCGTTGCTGGCGCTGACGCTGTTGAGCCAGTTGCTGGCCAGAGAGCGTTGCACGCTGCTGGCGCCCGCGGTCAGCTGAAAGCCGCCATTCAGCAGATTGAGCTTGTTGCCGGCCGATTCGGTGACGATCTCCCACACCGCCAACTGGAAGGCCGCACTCTCATCCGTGGTGTCCACGTCCCGGCCGGCCAGGGTGTAGAGCTTGCCCAGCAGGTCAGCCTGTCGGTTGGTGAAGCCATTTGCCGAACCATTGGCCACCAGCGTGTAGCTGTAGTTGGTATTCCACGAGAAGCTCTGCGCCAGGTCGGTGCAATAGGTCAGGAACGAGCTGGTCACGCCGTTGCTGGTCATCAGGCCCTGCAATTCACCGGCGCCGATGTAGCCGCTCGTCACATTGGTCTGCACCGCTGCGTAACCGTAGCCAAAGCCCGTCATCTTCAGGTTGACGGTGTTGATTGGGCCGGCAGAGGCGGTGTTGGCGGCGAGCAGGGCGGCCAGGACGAGTGCGGTACGGAACATGGTGGGTGACCTTAAAAAAACGGAGGTGCAGAGCTCTCGACCTGCAATGGCGGCACGTTAGCCAGTCCTATCGGCAAGGTGTCCCCCGCAATCCAGGGCCCGACCGGCGACGCCGGACCCCGGCGTGAACTGCTGCCCACTTCAATCGCCGACCCCAGGCCGGTTGCGGCCGCCCACGGCCCGGCTGTTGCGCCAAAACGTTGGGATATGGCCCGTCCGGGCCGGCTCGGCCGGGGCCTCCCGGCACTGGCGCCGGGTCAGGACCGCCCAGGGGTGCCAGACTGCAAGCCTCGCAGCGGGGTCCGGTCGCCAAATGGTCTGACCGGCAGGGATCGAACCTGCAACCCCCAGCTTAGAAGGCTGGTGCTCTATCCGGTTGAGCTACGGTCAGAAACGCGGGCGGATTCTAGGGCGGCGGTGCATCCGCCCGAGGTCAGAATGCAGGGCCAGGCGCGTGCCACGACCGTGCCCGCTGTCCAACTCGCCCCCCACCGCGATGCCATTGCCCCGCCGCCCTCTCCGCCTTGACCGTTTTGACCGCCTGGACGCACTGCGCGGCGCGGCGATGGTCTGGATGGTGCTGTTTCACTTCTGCTTTGACCTCAACCACCTGGGCGGGTACATCCCGCGGCAAAATTTTTACCGTGACCCTTTCTGGACCACCCAGCGCAGCCTGATCGTCAGCCTGTTCTTGCTGTGTGCCGGACTGGGTCAGGCGCTGGCCTGGCAAGCGGCCGTGGCCTGGCCGCAGTTCTGGCGCCGTTGGGCCCAGGTGCTGGGCTGCGCATTGCTGGTGTCGCTGGGCTCGGCCTGGATGTTTCCGGCCAGCTGGATCAGCTTTGGCGTGCTGCACGGCATGGTGCTGATGCTGTTGGCCACCCGGTTGCTGGCACCGCTGCGGGTCTGGCTGTGGCCGCTGGGGGCGCTGGCGCTGGCCTTGCCACAGGTGGCGACCCATGCCTTTTTTGACACCCGCTGGACCAACTGGGTGGGTCTGGTCACGCACAAGCCGATCACCGAAGACTACGTGCCCGTGCTGCCCTGGCTGGGCGTGATGCTGTGGGGCCTGGCTGCGGGCCAGTGGCTGCTGGCGCATCGGCCGGCGCTGCTGGCGGGCGCCGTGCCGGCCGCGCTGCAACCGCTGGTGCGCCTGGGCCGCTGGCCGCTGACGGTCTACATGCTGCACCAGCCCCTGCTGATCGGTGCGCTGAGCGCCTTGGCGGCGCTGCGCCGCTGAGCCGGCCTGGCAGGCAATGCGGCTACCATCCCCGCATGAGCACCAAGATCCTGTTCGGCTTCCACGCCGTCACCGTGCGGTTGAAGACCGCCCCTGAATCCGTCGTCGAGATCCATGTCGATGCCAGCCGACGCGATGCCCGCATGCGCCAGTTTGTCGAGCGGGTCAAGGCGGCGGGCACCAAGCTGGTCGACAGCGACGACGACCACCTGATCCGGCTGTCGGGCAGCCCGCGCCACCAGGGCGTGGTGGCCAAGGTCAACGCGCTGGTGCAACTGCATTCGATCGACGATGTGCTCGACGCGGTGAGCGGCCCGCCGCTGGTGCTGGTACTTGACGGTGTGACCGATCCGCACAACCTGGGTGCGTGCCTGCGGGTGGCCGACGGCGCGGGCGCCCATGCGGTGCTCGCCCCCAAGGATCATGCGGTGGGCCTCAACGCTACCGTGGCCAAGGTGGCCAGCGGCGCGGCCGAGACCGTGCCCTACCTGATGGTGACCAACCTGGCGCGCACCCTCAATGAGCTCAAGGACCGTGACATCCAGGTCATCGGCACCGCCGAAGACGCCGAACTCAGCATTTACGACATCGACCTGACCGGCCCGGTGGCCTTGGTGCTGGGCGCCGAGGGCGCCGGCCTGCGCGCCTTGACGCGCAAGACCTGCGACCTGCTGGTGCGCATCCCGATGGCCGGCGCGGTCGAGAGCCTCAATGTCTCGGTGGCCTCGGGCGTGTGCCTGTACGAGGCGCTGCGCCAGCGCCGCCCCAAGTCGCTGCCCGCCGGGCTGGCGGCTGAGGCCAGCCCGTCCACCTCCTGAACCCGGTGCCACCATGCCCGTGATTGCCATTGCCCATCCCCTGGTTCGCCACAAGATCGGCCTGCTGCGCGAGGACCAGATCTCGACCAAAAAGTTTCGCGAGCTCACCCATGAGCTGGCGCGGCTGCTGGCTTACGAGGCCACCGCCGACTTTCCGCTCGAGAAGACCACCATCGCCTGCTGGAGCGGCCCGGTCGAGATTGAACAGATCGCGGGCCGAAAGGTCACCATCGTGCCGATTCTGCGGGCCGGGCTCGGCATGCTCGAAGGAGTGCTCGACATGGTGCCCAACGCCAAGATCAGCGTGGTGGGCCTGGCGCGTGACCACGAGACCCTGCAGCCGGTGCACTACTTCGAAAAGTTTGTCGGCCACCTCAGCGAGCGGACCGCGATCATCGTCGACCCGATGTTGGCCACCGCCGGCTCGATGATCGCCACCATCGACTTGCTCAAGGCCCGCGGCTGCAAGGACATCCGCGCCCTGGTGCTGGTGGCCGCCCCTGAGGGCATTCAGGCGCTGGGCCTGGCGCACCCGGATGTGCGTTGCTGGACCGCCGCCATCGACAGCCACCTCAACGAGATCGGCTACATCATCCCCGGCCTGGGAGACGCGGGAGACAAGATTTTCGGCACCAAGGACGAGGACACGCTTTGAGGCGGCTGGCGCTTGGGCTGGTGTTTCCGCCACAGGGCTTGCGGGAGAACCTTGCCGGCGCAGGTGCTGATGAGCGCCGATGAGCGCCGATGAGGCCCGGGTAGATTTCAGGTTTGGCCAGCACGCCGCCCACCCCGACCGTTTTGAAAACCGACGCTGATTCGGCCTTGCCGTTGCAGCCCGACGCCGTGCTGCGCAGCCTGGTGGCGCTGTTTGCCGCCACCTTTACACAGCTGGCCGGGCTGTTCGTGTTCGGCCCGTTGCTGCTGTTCACCCTCAAGGCGCGCGGCCTGGACACGGCGGCGGTGGGCGCGTTTGCGGCACTGCAGTGGGTCGGCCTGCTGGTGGCTACGCCCTTTGCCTCGACCTGGGCGCAGCGGCTGGGCCCGCGCCGGGCCTTGTTGGCCAGCGGCGCAGTGCCTTTGGTGACGATGGTGGCCATGGTCCTGACCAGCCACCTGGTGCTGTGGTCGCTGCTGTACTTTGTGGCGGGCATGGCGTCGGCGCTGCGCTGGATCCTGGCCGAGGCCGCCGTGGCCGAACTGGCACCGGCGCACCGGCGTGGCCGGGTGATGGGCCTGTTCTCGATGATGATCGGCATCACCTTCATGGTCGGGCCATCGCTGCTGTCCGCGTTGCTGGCTGCAGGCTGGGGCACCGACAGCGTCGGTTGGGTGGCAGTGGCGCTGGTGGCGCTGGGCTTGTTGCTGCTGCTGCCGGTGCAACCGCCCAACGCCAACGCCGCCCCCAGCACAGCGGCGCGCAGCGGCTGGCGCGGCACCTGGGGCGCCTTGCGCGCCGCGCCGGTGGTGATGCTGACCGGCTTTGTCGGCGGCTTTTTTGAGTCCGGCCTGGCCAGCACCCTGCCGTTGTACGGCCTGGGCATTGGCTGGTCCAGCGCTGCCGCCGCCTTGCTGGTGGCCACCAGCGGCCTGGGCAGCACGCTGTTGGCGCCGGTGGCCGGTGAACTGGCCGACCGTCTGCCCGTCACGCGGGTACGCCAGGCCTGCGCGCTGGCCAGTCTGGCGGCCACGCTGGCCTTGCCCTGGGTGCCGCAGTGGGGCGGGTTGGCATGGGGCATCGCCTTCACCTGGGGCGCTGCCGGCGCGGCCCTCTACACCTTGGCGATGGTCGACATCGGCCAGCGCCACCAGGGTGTGGCCCTGGTCAACAGCACCGCGGTGCTGGTGATGGCCTACACCGCCGGCGGCATGCTGGCGCCGGCCGCAGGGGGTGCGATGTTGCAGTGGGCGCCCGTGCTGGGGTTTCCAGCGCTGCTGGCGGCGGTGGCGCTGCTGGGCTTGTGGCCCGTGGCACGCAGCGCGGCGGGCAGCCCCGGCCGCTGAGCCGGAGCGCCCCCGGCAGGTGATATCGCTGGCCTTTTGTACGATCTCAATTTGTCGTGTTGAACAGCTTGTTCTGGAGAAAAACCGATGGCGATGGACGTGGTGGACTACCGGATCCTGGGCGCAGAGATGCAGTACGTCGAGCTTGAACTCGACCCCGGCGAGGCGGCGGTGGGCGAGGCCGGCAGCCTGTTTTTCATGGACGACGGCATCAGCATGGACACCGTCTTTGGTGATGGCTCTGGCGGCGCCGGCGGTGGCTTCTTCGGCAAGCTGGTGGGTGCGGGCAAACGCTTGGTGACCGGCGAGTCGCTGTTCACCACGGTCTACACCAACACCACCCACCAGAAGCAACGGGTGGCGTTTGCCGCACCGTTTCCCGGCAAGATCGTGGCGATGGACCTGCGCCGGTTGGGTGGCATGCTGATCTGCCAGAAGGAGTCGTTCCTGTGCGCCGCCCGCGGCGTCTCGCTGGGCATCTTCTTCCAGCAAAAATTGTCGGTCGGGTTTTTTGGCGGCGAGGGTTTTGTGATGCAAATGCTCGAAGGCGACGGCACTGCGTTTGTGCACGCCGGCGGCAGCATCGTGCAAAGCGATCTGCAGCCCGGCCAAGCCCTGATGGTCGATACCGGCTGCCTGGTGGCCTGCACGCCCAACGTCAATTTCGAGATCCGTTACGTCGGCAAGATCAAGACCGCGTTGTTCGGCGGCGAGGGCCTGTTCCTGGCCAGGCTGACCGGCCCCGGCACGGTCTGGCTGCAAAGCCTGCCTTTTTCTCGCCTGGCCAGCCGGGTGTTTGCCGCTGCGCCGCAAGCCGGCGGTCATCGGCGAGAAGAGGGCGGTTTGCTGGGCGGCCTGGCGGGCGGTGCGGCCGGTGGCAGCCTGCTGGGCGGCTTGCTGGGCGGTGACGATGAGTAGGCCTGCGGCCGCGCTGCTGCTGGCGCTGCTGGCGAGCGGCCTGGCCTGGCTGCCTGGCGCTGCCGTGAGCGCGACAGCAGCGGCGGCGGCCCCCGCCGCTGGTCCAGCCAGCGTGGTGCTCGAAGACCTCAGCGCCACCGAGCTGCGGGCCCGCATCAACGCCGGCACCACCACCGTGTTGATCCCGATTGGCGGCACTGAGCAGAACGGCCCGCACATGGCGTTGGGCAAGCACAACCAGCGGGTCAAACTGCTGGCCACGCGCATTGCCGAGCGCCTGGGCCACACCGTGGTGGCGCCGGTGATCGCCTACGTGCCCGAGGGGGCGATCAGCCCGCCCACCCAGCACATGCGCTGGACCGGCACGATCTCGATCCCCGAGGCCGCTTTCGAGGCGATGCTCGAAGGCGCGGTGCGCAGCCTGCGCCAGCACGGCTTTCTGGACCTGGTCTTGCTGGCCGACCACGGTGGCACCCTCAAGAACACCGAGCATGTGGCGGCCAGGCTCAACCGGGAGTTTGCCGCCAGCGCGGGCGGCCGGCCGTCAGTCGGTCCTGCCACTCCAGCCAAACCGGGTGCACAGCCAGCCGCCCGCGTGCATGCGCTGGCCGAGTACTACCAGGTCACCCAGACCGACTACGTCGAAGCCCTCAAGGCACGCGGTTTCACGCCCGACGAGATTGGCCGCCATGCGGGCCTGGCTGACACCTCGCTGATGCTGGCAACCGACCCCAGCATGGTGCGCATGGACGTGGCCACGGCGCGCCCCCGCGGCGCACAGGACGGTGTCACCGGTGACCCCCGGCGCGCCAGTGCCGAACTCGGCCGGCTGGGCACCGAGCGCATCGTCGAGGCATCGGTGGCTGCGCTCACGGCCAGGCTGCGCGAGCGCGGCCGGTAGCGCGTGTGCCGGCAGGCCGGCGCTTGGACCAGGGCCAGGGCGGTGGCGCGACAATACCGAGCGCAAGTGCGATGAATCTGACAACGGGATGAAAGAGCAGCAGTGATGAATCGGGTGGGGGACAAGGCCGCAGGCCGAACGGGGGGCTCGCTGGCCAGTACGGCGGCGTGGGGAACAACCTCGGCGCCAACGGGGGTCACTACCTGGTTGATGGCCGGCGCACTGGGCCTGCTGGCGACGGGGTGGCTGTTGACCGGTGCAGCCCGGGCCGCCGGGCCGGCCCCGGCGGGCGCAGCCGTGATCGGCCTGCCAGGCATGCCGCCGGTGCTCGATGCCGGCAATCTGTACAGCGAGGTTGCAGCCGGCAAGTTCAGCCCGGTGCTGTCGGGTGATCTCGAGCGCATCTACGTGCCCAACCTGCGCTCGAACAATGTCACGGTGATCGACCCGCAGACGCTCAAGGTGATCGACAAGTTCAAGGTCGGCATCAGCCCGCAGCACATCGTGCCGTCCTGGGACTTGCGCACGCTGTGGGTCACCAACAATGCCGAGGGCCGCACCGATGGCAGCCTGACACCGATCGACCCACGCACCGGCAAACCCGGCAAGGCGATCCCGGTAGACGACCCGTACAACATGTACGCCACGCCCGACGGCCAATCGGCCATCGTGGTGGCCGAGGCACGCAAACGGCTCGACTTTCGTGACCCCAAGACCATGGCCTTGCAGTACGCGATCGACACGCCGCTGTGCCCGGGCATCAACCACGCCGATTTTTCAATTGACGGCAAGTTCGCGATCTTCACCTGCGAGTTCTCGGGCACGGTGGTCAAGATCGACCTGGTCGGCCGCAAGGTGATGGCCTACCTCAAACTCACGATGCCCGCCACCCGCTTCAAGGAGGTGCCCGGAGCGCCGCGCACGCCGGCTGGCAAGGTCTGGGAGCCTGGCGCGACCGAGGTCTGCACCGTCACCAAGGGCATGCCGCAGGACATCCGCTCGTCGCCCGACGGCAAGCGCTTCTACATTGCCGACATGCATGCCGACGGGGTGCACATCGTCGATGCCGAGTCTTTCACCCAGGTCGGCTTCATTGCCACCGGGGTGGGTGCGCACGGCCTGTACCCCAGCCGCGACGGTAAAAAGCTGTACGTGGCCAACCGCGGTTCGCACAAGATCCACGGCCCCAAGCTGGGCGATGGCGGCGTGACGGTGATCGACTTCGCCAGCGAAAAGATCGTCGCCCGCTGGGCCGTGCCGGGTGGCGGCAGCCCGGACATGGGCAATGTCAGCGCCGATGGCAAGTACCTCTGGCTGGCCGCGCGCTTTGACGATGTGGTCTACCGTTTTGACACCAGCAGCGGCGCGGTGATCCAAATCAAGGTCGGCAGCGAGCCGCACGGCCTGACTGTCTGGCCGCAGCCGGGGCGCTACTCGCTGGGCCATACCGGCAACCTGCGCTGAAGCGCTGCGCCACCCCTGCGCCCGCAGGCCTGCACCGCAACCGAGTCCACCGTGAAACTTTTGCTCGACGCTTTCTGGCGTGCTGTTGCCTACTGCCTGCACCCCAAGGTCATAGCCCTGTCGCTGCTGCCGCTGCTGATCGGCGTGGCGCTGACCCTGGGCCTGGGCTGGTTCTTCTGGGAGTCGGCGGTTTCGGGTGTGCGCGCCACGCTCGAGAACTGGCTGCTGGTGGACGCCGGGCTGAAGTGGGTCGAGTCGCTGATCGGCGCCGCTTTCCGCTCGGTACTGGCGCCGCTGATCGTGGTAGCGCTGGCCGCGCCGGTGATCGTGCTGCTGTCGGTGCTGCTGGTGGCCTGGTTCATGACGCCGGCCATTGCCGACCTGGTGGCTGCACGGCGCTTTCCGGGGCTGGAGCGCAAACAAGGTGCCGGCATGTTCAGCAGTGTTTTCTGGGCGCTGGGCTGCACGATTCTGGCGCTGCTGGCCCTGGTCATCAGCCTGCCGCTGTGGTTCATCCCGCCGCTGGTGCTGGTGGTGCCGCCGCTGATCTGGGGTTGGCTCAATTTCAAGGTGATGAGTTTTGATGTGCTCGCAGCACACGCCAGCGCTGCGGAGCGCCGGGCCCTGATGAGCCAGAACCGGCTGCAGTTGCTGACCATAGGCGTGATATCGGGCTACCTGGGCGCAGCGCCCTCGCTGCTGTGGGCGGCCAGCGCGATGACCCTGGTCTTTGCGCCGCTGCTGGTCGTGGTTTCGGTCTGGCTGTACACGCTGGTGTTTGGCTTCTCGTCGCTGTGGTTCGCGCACTACAGCCTGGCGGCGCTGGCGGCCCTGCGGGGCCAGGCGGGGTCCGACCTGGTGCCCACGACCACCGCTCGCCGGCCCGAGAGCACCGGCGAGATCATCGACGTGCCCGGCGCCCGGCCTGCGTCGCCGCCCGATTCGCCTGCGGCGGGGCTGCCCCTGCCACCTCCACCACCCCCGCCGTTTTGAAGGCTGACCCCATGCGCACTATCGGCCTCATCATCATCGGCGACGAGATTCTCTCGGGCAAACGCCAGGACAAGCACCTGCCCAAGGTCATCAGCCTGCTGGCCGAGCGTGGCCTGAGCCTGGCCTGGGCGCGCTACCTGGGTGACCGGCGCGACCACATCACCGCTGCGCTCAAGGATGCTTTTGCCAGCGGTGACATCGTGTTTTGTTGCGGCGGCATTGGCGCTACGCCCGACGACCACACCCGCCAGTGCGCGGCAGCTGCGCTTGGCCTGCCCCTGGTGCTGCAACCCGAGGCCGCAGCGCTGATCCGCGAGCGCATGCAAGAGGTGGCCGTCGAGCAGGGCCTGACCTACGCGCCCGACCGGCCCGACAACCTGCACCGGCTCAACATGGGCATGTTCCCGCAGGGGGCTGCCATCATCGCCAATCCGTTCAACAAGATCCCGGGCTTCTCGGTGGGCGACGTGCACTTCGTGCCCGGTTTCCCGGTGATGGCGCACCCGATGATTGCCGCACTGCTCGACAAGCACTACCGCGCGCTGCACGGCAGCCAGGTGATGGCCGAGCGCTCGGTGATCGTTATGGGCGGCATGGAGGCCACGCTGACCCCGCTGATGGAGGCGATCGAGGCCCGCTTCGAGGGCATCAAGGTCTTCAGCCTGCCCAGCGTCGACCATCCGCAGTGGGGCCGGCACATCGAACTGGGTGTCAAGGGTTTGCCCGATGCCACGGTACCCGCCTTCCTGGACTTGCTGGCCGGCTTGCAAACCGCAGGCGTCACGCTAGGCCCTGAAATGGTGCGCTGAACGTGCCCCGCAATAGGGCGCCTTATCGCACCTTGTTGGTGCGCGCTTGATGTGACCGTCGCGTTCAGCCCACTTGCAGACCGGCAAGGCAGCCCAGTCTGCCACCCCGGAGTCAGGCATGGTTTCTGCTACATTCTTGGGCGTTCTGGCCGGAGCTGATCGATCAGAACACACAGGCAAGCAACTCTTCCCCCATCTGTTTTTCGCGCCCAGCACTGTGCCGTGCGCGTCCCGCTAGGAGATTCCTGATGGCAAAGACCGTCGCCGATGTGATGGCCATGGTGAAAGAAAACGAAATCAAGTTTGTTGATTTCCGTTTCACCGATACCCGCGGCAAAGAGCAGCACGTCTCGGTACCCGTTTCGCATTTTGATGAAGAAAAATTCACCGGCGGTCACGCTTTCGACGGCTCGTCGATTGCCGGCTGGAAGGGCATCGAAGCCTCTGACATGCAGCTCATGCCCGACCCCAACACCGCCAACATCGACCCGTTCTTCGAAGAGCCGACGCTCATCCTGACCTGCGACGTGGTGGACCCGGCCGACGGCAAGCCCTACGAGCGTGACCCCCGCTCGCTGGCCAAGCGCGCCGAGGCCTACATGAAGAGCACCGGCCTGGGTGATGCCGCCTATTTCGGCCCCGAGCCCGAGTTCTTCGTCTTCGACAGCGTGCGCTGGGGCAACGACATGTCGGGCTGTTTCTCCAAGATCGAGTCGGAAGAAGCCGCCTGGAACACCGGCAAAGAGTACGAGCACGGCAATTCGGGCTTTCGGCCCAGCGTCAAGGGCGGCTACTTTCCGGTGCCACCGGTTGACAGCGGCCAGGACCTGCGCTCGGAGATGTGCCTGATTCTGGAATCGCTGGGCATCCCGGTCGAGGTGCACCACCATGAGGTGGCCAACGCCGGCCAGATGGAGATCGGCACCAAGTTCTCGACCCTGGTCGAGCGCGCCGACTGGGTGCAGTTGCAAAAGTACGTGATCCACAACGTGGCCCACGCCTACGGCAAGACCGCCACCTTTATGCCCAAGCCCATCGTTGGCGACAACGGCAGCGGCATGCATGTGCACCAGTCGGTGTTCAAGGACGGCAAAAACCTGTTTGCCGGTGACGGCTACGCCGGCCTGAGCGACTTTGCGCTGTACTACATTGGCGGCATCATCAAGCACGCCCGCGCGCTCAACGCCATCACCAACCCCGGCACCAACAGCTACAAGCGCCTGGTGCCTGGTTTTGAAGCGCCGGTCAAGCTGGCCTATTCGGCCAAGAACCGCTCGGCGTCGATCCGCATCCCCTATGTGGCCAACCCCAAGGGCCGCCGCGTCGAGGCGCGTTTCCCTGATCCGCTGATGAACCCGTACCTGGGTTTTGCCGCGCTGCTGATGGCCGGCCTGGACGGTGTGGAAAACAAGATCCACCCTGGCGAAGCTGCCACCAAAGACCTGTACCACCTGCCGCCAGAAGAAGACGCGAAGATCCCGACCGTCTGCAACAGCCTCGACCAGGCGCTGGACTACCTGGACAAGGACCGCGCCTTCCTGACCAAGGGCGGTGTCTTTACCGACAGCTACATCGACGCCTACATCGAGCTGAAGATGCAAGAGGTCACACGCTTCCGCATGGCCACGCACCCGGTCGAGTTCGACATGTACTACACGCTGTAAGCCGGGGTGGCCTTGGAGCCGCCTCAGCTTGAGCAAGGGCGGCGCAAGCCGCCTTTTTCACGCCTTTTTCACGCCTGAACGCTGACGCGGCGGGCAGGCTTTCGCCTCGCCGGCCCGGCCGAGCCCTGGGGGACAATGCCCGCGCCTGCCACCCACCGGGGGCGAAACCGACAAAGAGCCGATGACGCGCATCCCCCGTACCTTGATCATGGCCCTGGCCGCCAGCACTGTCATGCTGGCGGGCGCGCCGGCCTCAGCGCAGGTGGCAACGGTCTACCGCTGCCCGGGTCCGCCGGTGCTCTACACCGACGCGATCAGCGCTGAAGAAGCCCGTCAGCGCGGCTGCCGCACGATTGAAGGCGCACCGATCACGGTGATCCAGGGCAACCGGCCGCGGGCCAGTGCTGCGGGCCCTGCGCGGGCGGGTGCGTCCACTGCAAACCCGGCCGCCAACCCCGCCGCCAGCGCCGCCGATACCCGTATCGACCCCGCCGCCCAGCGCCTGCGCGACGCCGACGCCCGCCGCATCCTGGAGGCCGAGCTGCGCCGCGAGCAGGACAAGCTGGCCCTGCTGCGGCGCGAATTCAACGACGGTGAGCCCGAGCGGCGTGGCGACGAGCGCAACTTCCAGAACTACCTAGACCGGGTGGCCCAGATGAAAGCGAGCATCAACCGCAGTGAGGCCGATATGGCCGCTCTCAAGCGCGAACTCGGCAAACTGCCGCCGTGAAGTCTGCGGTCAAGCCCCTGCTCGAACCCAGCGCCAAAGACAGCTTGGGCGAGCTCGCGCCGGCCTCGCGCTTCGACAGTTTTGACCTGCTGGCCACGATGGTGGCGGTGGTCAGGCCCGACGGTGCGATGGTGTTTGTCAACGCCCGCTTCGAGGACGTGGCCAGCTTGTCACGCCGCACCCTGATGCGGGGCAACCTGTTCGACTGGTTTACCGACGGCAGCCCCTTGCGTGAGACGCTGGCTGCCGTGAGCGGCAATGACATCGCCACCGGCCGTTTCGACGGCACGATCCGCCGTGCTCCGGTGGCGGCGCATGAGTTGCTGCCGGTGCATGTGATCGTCACCCAGATCGAACATGGGCGCGATTTTGTGCTGGTCGAGATGCTGGAGATCGAACAGCAGACCCGGCAAGACCGCGAGGAGCGTGCGCTCGGGCAGGTGCAGGCCAACAAGGAGCTGATCCGCAACCTGGCGCACGAGATCAAGAACCCGCTCGGCGGCATCCGCGGCGCGGCCCAGTTGCTGGAGCTGGAGCTCAACAGCCGCGAGTTGAGCGAGTACACCTCCGTCATCATCCATGAGGCCGACCGGCTGCAGGCCCTGGTAGACCGGCTGCTGGCGCCGCACCGCTTGCCGCATGTGGTCAGCGACGTCAACATCCACGAGGTCTGCGAGCGGGTTCGATCGCTGATCCTGGCCGAGTTTCCGCGCGGGCTGGCAGTCCCGCGCGACTACGACATCTCGATCCCTGACTTTCGCGGCGACCGCGAGCAGTTGATCCAAGCGGTGCTCAACATCGCCCACAACGCGGCCCAGGCTTTGTCGGGCCGGATCGCAGCGGGTGATGCCCGCCTGGTGCTGCGCACCCGGGTGGCGCGCCAGGTCACCATCGGCAAGCAGCGCTTTCGACTGGCATTGGAATTGCATATCGAAGACAACGGCCCGGGAGTTGCCAACGACATCCGCGACCGCATCTTCTACCCGCTGGTATCGGGGCGGGAGGGTGGTTCGGGCCTGGGCTTGACGCTGGCGCAGACTTTTGTGCAACAACACCAGGGCATGATCGAGTGCGACAGCGAGCCCGGCCGGACCATTTTTCGAATCGTGATCCCGCTGCCTTGAGGGCAGCTTGCAAGCCAAGCAGACAGGCCGCCGCCGCATGAAACCCATCTGGATCGTAGACGACGACCAATCCATCCGATTTGTGCTGGAGAAGGCGCTGGCACGAGAGCAGTTCGCCACCCGCAGCTTCTCCAACCCGAGAGATGTGCTCGTCGCCCTCGACACCGACGAGCCGCAGGTGCTGGTCAGCGACATCCGCATGCCGGGCGGCTCGGGCATCGATCTGCTGGCCAAGGTCAAGGCGCGGCTGCCCGGCCTGCCGGTGATCATCATGACCGCCTACTCCGACCTCGACAGCGCGGTGTCGGCCTTTCAGGGCGGGGCGTTCGAGTACCTGCCCAAGCCGTTTGACCTGACCCGCGCGGTCGAGTTGATCCGCCGGGCGATGGAAGAAAGCCTGCGCGAGGAGGTGCGCGACACCGGCAGCGCCGAGATGCCCGAGATGCTGGGTCAGGCGCCGGCGATGCAGGATGTGTTCCGGGCCATCGGCCGCCTCAGCCAGAGCAATGTCACGGTGATGATCACCGGCGAGTCTGGCTCGGGCAAGGAGCTGGTGGCGCGTGCGCTGCACAAGCACAGCCCGAGGGGCGACGCCGCCAAGGGCGGCAGCGAGGGCCCGTTCATCGCGATCAACACCGCTGCGATCCCCAAGGATTTGCTGGAGAGCGAGCTGTTTGGCCACGAGCGCGGTGCCTTCACCGGCGCTCAGACCACCCGGCGCGGCCGCTTCGAGCAGGCCGACGGCGGCACGCTGTTTCTCGACGAGATCGGTGACATGCCCTTTGACCTGCAGACCCGGCTGCTGCGGGTGCTGTCGGACGGCCAGTTCTACCGCGTGGGCGGCCACCAGCCGCTCAAGGCCAATGTGCGCGTGATCGCCGCCACCCACCAGAACCTGGAGCAGCGGGTGCGCGACGGCGCGTTCCGCGAAGACCTGTACCACCGGCTCAACGTCATCCGCCTGCGCCTGCCGGCGCTGCGCGAGCGGCGCGAGGATGTGGCGCAGCTGACCCGTTTTTTCTTGTCCAAAAGCGCCAAGGAGCTGGGTGTCGAGGCCAAACGCATCACCGAGGGCGCGATCGAGCGGCTGATGTCGTTTGACTTCCCAGGCAACGTGCGGCAACTCGAGAACATCTGCCACTGGCTGACCGTGATGGCGCCCGCCCAGGTGATCGAGCTCAAGGATTTGCCGCCCGAGCTGATGGCCGCCGATGTGGCTCGCCAGCCTGCGCTGGCTGCTGTAGTGCCTGCTGCCGACGACCAAGCCGCAGCGAGCCTGGCGACCGCGCCGGCGTCGTTTTTGGGCGCCGCCCCCAGCGTGGGCGCAGCGGCCGTGGGCGGGCCGGGCGCTCCGTCGGCGGTTGCTGCACCCAGCGGCTGGCTGCTCGACCTGCAGCGCGAGGCCCGCCGCCTGCTTGAATCCGGCAATCCGGAGGTCTGGGAGCTGCTGACCCGGCAGTTTGAGGGCCAGCTGATCCATACCGCGCTCGAAGTCACCCGGGGCCGGCGTATCGAGGCCGCCCACAAGCTGGGCATCGGCCGCAACACCATCACCCGCAAGATTCAGGAGCTTGGGCTGGAGGATTGAGGGCGGCGGGCGGTCAGCCCGTCAATTCCACCCACACCGGCGCGTGGTCGCTGGGCCGCTCATTCTTGCGCGGCAGCTTGTCCACCTGGCAGGCCGTGACCGCCGGCTGCAAGGCCTGGCTGACAAGAATGTGGTCGATGCGCAAGCCCTGGTTTTTGCGGAAGGCCAGGTTGCGGTAATCCCACCAGCTCCAACTGCGCGGTGCCTGCTCGAACAGCCGAAAGGCGTCCATCAGCCCCAGCCCCAGCAGGCCCTGGAAGTGCGCCCGTTCTTCGTCGGTGCAGTGGATCGTGCCCGCCAGCGCCACCGGATCGAACACGTCGCGGTCCTCGGGTGCCACGTTGTAGTCGCCCATCAGCACCAGCCGGGGGTGGCGGGCCAGCTCGGCGCGCAGCCACAGCCGCAGCGCGTCCAGCCAGGCCATCTTGTAGGCAAACTTGTCACTGCCCGGGGCCTGGCCGTTTGGGAAATAGGCACCCACCACCCGCACGCCGTCCACCGTGGCGGCGATCACCCGGGCCTGCGGGTCCTCAAAGCCGGGGATGTTGCGCACCACATCGCTGGCCTCGGTGCGCGACAGCAGGGCCACGCCGTTGTAGGTCTTCTGGCCAAACCATTGGCTGCGCCAGCCGGCGGCCTCAATCTCGGCCTGCGGAAACTTGTCGTCGGTGAGCTTGGTCTCTTGCAGCACCACCACGTCGGGTTGCTGCGCGGCCAACCAGTCCAGCAGTTGGGGCAGACGCACGCCCAGGGAGTTGACGTTCCACGTGGCAAGTTTCATGGCAGACCCGAGGGATGGTTGGGTGCAGACGGGCCGGCGCCACCGTCTGCGGAAGGGGTCTCAGGATAGCTGCTGGCCGGGTTCAAGCTGGTGCAGGGCCCGTGCCGGCGCGGCGGCATCCCCCGTCCAGCGATCATCCTGCAAGGCCTCAGCGCCATAGCCGCGGTCCAGGTCCAGCCCGGTCAGCCACGCGGTCTGCGCTGGGGCGCCCGGCAGCGGCCAACGCGCTGGCGACTCGAAGCGCCGTGGCCACACCACACCCTGAAGCCGAAAATAGTCCAGACAATCGACTTCGACCTGGCCGCGCCAGTTGCCCAAACTGCCATCGGCTGCCAGGCGCAGCCGCCGCAGCAGGCCGACATCGCGGTCGATGAACAAGGCCATACGGCTGCTGGCCATCAGCCCCAGGCCTGGGCTCAGGCTCAGCAGCAGTTGGTCGCAGCGCCGGCCGTCCAGGGTGTCGGGCTCGGCCCAATGCACGGCGGTGGTCTGGTCCAGCACGGCCAGCGGGCCGAGCAGCAGCAAGCGCAGGCCTGCGGTGTCGAGTGCGGCGGCCGCGGTCAGGCCAGGATCGGTGAGTGGCGCCACCGTGGCCTCGGCCTGGCTGCCGGCAGTGCCAGTCGATGGCCGGGTCAGTCCGGGAGAGTGCCGGCTGTATTGCTGGCCTTGGTCCGTGCCTTGCCGCAGCGCCGCCAGTCCGACTGCCGGCAGCAGGCGCAATTGCACGGCTTCTGCGCCGACCGCCCGCCAGCCCGATGCCGGAGACCAGATCCGGTCGAAGCTGGCATTGACGTCGCGCAAGCCGCGCCAGGCAGCCAGGCCGTGGGCGGCGGCGCTGTCCTGCAAGTGTGCCTTGGCACTGCTGGAGCCTGGGCCGGGCGGCACGTCGGGCAAGCCGGCTGCAGAGGCGGTGCCCGTTGCCGCCGCCAGGCCGGCCAGCGGTAAACCCAGCAGCTGGCGCAGCAGCCGGCGCCGATGCGGCAGTGTGCTGGGCTCAGGGGTGGCAACTACAGGGGTTTCGGGCATGGCGACGGGTTGGGCGTCGGCTGCAGCAGCAGCGGAGCCCACATTCTGAGCCAACGCCGTCCAGCCCAGCCCAGGGCCCATGCGGGAGCAAGCCGACGGCTGGGCCGGGCCGTGTGTGTTCGCCAGCGAACAGTCGCGGCGGGGCGGCCCGTGCAGCATGGCAACGTGCCCCTCACTCGATCCTGGGGGCGCGCCGGGCTGGCCTGCGGGCGGGTGCGGTCCGGGTCGTTTGTTTCGGAGAGCGCCACTTGCAGCCGTCCAACTCCGTTAGCCATCCCGGCGCAGGTTTTGCGTGCCCACAACCGGTGTGCGCCACGCTGATTGTCACGCCGGTTCAGCCTGGCGGTGCTACACGGAGCCGATGCTGTGCCTGACGCTATCCCTTCAACGGCCACCGCCAACTCGCCCGCCTTGCTGTTGCCGCGGCTGCGTCCGGCTGCGCCGATGTTCATCCGGGGCGTCGGAACGGCCACGCCCAAGGCGCGTTACACCAAGGCCGAGTGCCTGCAAGCATTTGAGCAGTCCGACTGGTTCGGCCGGCTCGACGCCCGGGCGCATTTCATTGCCCGCAGCGTGTTGCAACGCGACAACGGCATCGACGCCCGGCGACTCGCGGTGGACACCCTGGGTGAGGTGTTTGCCATTGATCCCGACACCCTGTCGCAACGCTTTGCGCGGCATGCACCGCAGCTGGCTGCCGACGCAGCCAAGCGGGCGCTGGCCGCTGCCGGACTGGCCGCACAGCAGATCGATGCGGTGGTGGTCAGCACCTGCACCGGCAGCCTCTGCCCGGGCTTGTCGGGCCATGTGGTTGAGCGCCTGGGCCTGCGCCGTGATGTGATGGCGCTGGACCTGGTCGGCCAGGGCTGCGGCGCCGCGCTGCCCAACATGGAACTGGGCTGGACTTTGCTCGGCTCGGGCCGCTGCGCCCAGGTGCTGTCGGTCTGCGTCGAAGTCAGCAGCGCCGCGATGTACCTCGACAACGACCCGGGCGTGCTGATCAGCGCCTGCCTGTTTGGCGACGGCGCCGGTGCGGCTGTGCTGTCGCGCAGCGCGGACACCGCAGGCACCGCAGGCACCGCAGGCACCAGCGGCGCGACAGGCCGGCGCATCGAATGGACAGACAGCGCCTCACTGATCGAGCCCGCGCAGCGTGATGCGCTCAAGTTTGAGCAGCGCCAGGGCTTGTTGCGCAATGTGCTGACCCGTGCCGTGCCGGTGCTGGCCGCCGACTTTGCCCAGCAAGTGCAAAACACGGTGCTGGCGCGTGCCGGTGTGGACAGCCGCGACATCCAGGCCTGGATCCTGCACGCCGGTGGGCGCGATGTGTTGCAGGCCGTGCAGCGGCGCTTTGACTTGCCGCCCGAGGCCCTGCGTTACAGCGCGGCGATGCTGCGCGAGTACGGCAACCTGTCGAGTGCCTTTGTCTACTTTGTGCTGCAGGCAGCGCTGGCGGATCGGGCGCCGCCGGGTTGGTGGTGGCTGTCGGCATTTGGCGCTGGTTTTGCCTGCCACGGCGCTTTGCTGGCGGTGCAATGATGGCCGTGGCGCCGCATGACTTGCTGGCTGCGCGGTGCCCACCATGAGGGCCAGAGCCGTAGTTGCCGAAGCGCTGGACAACTTGTCGGCCGACGACCCGGCCGCGTTGCAGTCGCGGCGCGACCTGCGGCGGGTGCATTTGGCGATGGGCACCCGGCGCATCCTGCTGCGCGCGCTCCGGGCAACCCGGCTGTACCGGCAGCACGCCGGCCCGCTGCGGGTGCTTGAGCTGGGCGCGGGCGACGGCACGCTGATGCTGGGCGTGGCTCAGGCCCTGAACGGCGCCTGGCCAAGCGTCGAACTGCGCTTGCTGGACCAGCACGACCTGGTGCAGCCGCCCATCTTGGCCGGATTTGCCGCCTGCGGCTGGGCCGCCAAACCCTGGGTGGTGGATGTGCTGGACTGGGCCCGCCCGCCGGACGGCCTGACGGCGCGGGCGCGGGACGGCTCGCCAACCGCCAGTTCACCGCCCTGGGACCTGATCATCGTCAACCTGTTCCTGCACCATTTTGAAGCGGCGCCCCTGGCCCGCCTGCTGGTCGCCGCCGCCGCGCGCAGCCGCTGCTTTGTGGCCTGTGAGCCGCGGCGAGCGGCGCTGGCGCTGGCCGGCAGCCACCTGGTCGGCCTGCTCGGCGCCAATGCCGTGACCCGGGACGACGCCGTGCTCAGCGTGCGCGCCGGGTTTTGCGGCCAGGAGCTGACCGGGTTGTGGCCCAGTCCCTCGCGGCTGGCAGACAGGCCCGACGCCGCCAGCCCCTGGCAGTTGGATGAATTTCCTGCTGGCCTCTTCAGTCACTGTTTCACGGCCGAGCGGCGCGACGGCGCGGCAGGTCTGGCCAGTCCTGGGGGCTTGCCGGACCTTGCAGGCGCCCCCGCATGACGCCGACCCGCTATGACGCGGCCATCGTCGGCGCCGGGCCAGCCGGGTCCACTGCTGCCATCTTGCTGGCCCGCGCCGGCTGGTCAGTGGTGCTGGTCGAGAAGCAGATATTCCCCCGGCGCAAAGTCTGCGGTGACTGCATCGCCGCGAGCAATTTTGCGTTGTTCGACGCGCTCGGTCTGGGCGACCGGTTTGCAGCCCTGGCCGGGCCGGCCTTGCGCCGGGTGGCGCTGTGGCAGGGCGCTGCCGCCTTGGTGGCGGACCTGCCACCCGCCACCGACCCGCAGCACCCCTGGGGCCGTGCCCTCGGCCGAGAAGCGCTGGACGCCATGCTGCTCGACCAGGCGCGCCGGGTCGGGGTGCGGGTGATGCAGCCCGGCGTCGCGCTGTCGCTCAGCGGCCCGGCGGGCGACCAGCGCTTGCAACTGCGAGACATCCAGACGGGTGAGCAACAGGGCGTGCGGGCCCCGGTTGTGATCCTGGCCCAGGGCAGCGGGCTGCACCGGCTTGCTGACCCGGGGGCCGCGCGGCGGCCCCGCCGCGGCAGCGATCTGCTGGCCTTCAAAGCCAACTTTCGGGGCGCCGACCTGGCTGATGGTTTGCTGCCCGTGCTGGGTTTTGCCGGCGGCTACGGCGGGCTGGTGGTGGCCGAGCAAGGCATCGCCACCCTGGCCTGCTGCATCCGCGCCGACCGGCTCGATGCGCTGCGCCGCGCCTCGCCCGGCCAGTCCGCCGGAGCGGTGGTGGAAGCGATGCTCAAACGGGACTGCGCCAGCGTGGCGCGAGCGCTGCAGTTTGCGCAGCGCGACGGCCCCTGGCTGGCCGCCGGGCCGCTGGACCCGGGTTGGCGCGGCCGGCTCGGTGACGCGCCGTTCTGCATCGGCAATGCCGCTGGAGAGGCCCATCCGATCATTGGCGAGGGCATGAGCATGGCAATGCAGTCGGCCTGGCTGCTTTGCCAGCACCTGCTGCGGGCCGACCGGCCCACGGGTGCCCGGGTTACGCCCGCCCAGGCCGGACGCTGGCAGGCCGACGTGCAGCGCCGCTACCAGGCTGACTGGCGCCGGCACTTTTTGCCCAGGCTGCGCCTGGCTGCTGCCTTTGCCCACTTGGCCATGCGGCCGGCGTTGTCCGGGCCACTGCTGGCGCTGTTGCAGCGGTGGCCGGCTCTGTTGGCTTGGGGTGCGGGGCAAGTCACCCGCTGGAGCGGCAAGCTCGACTGTGCGGCCGACCCCGGTGCCGTCACCCATCTGGCGGCTGATGCGGCCAGCCGGCGCGCCCGACCGGCGCGCGCGCTGACCCAGCCTTGACCTGTTGACCTGGAGACCCACGATGAACCCGAATTTCAGCCCAACTTTCGACCGCCTGCGCACTGTGCTGCTGCGCGACTACCCGATCAAACCCAGCGCGGTCACGCCCGATGCCGCCCTGGAGAGCCTGGGCATCGACTCGCTGGGCGTGGCCGAACTGCTGTTCAACATCGAGGACGAGTTCAAGATCAGCGTGCCCGCAGAGCCGGTGACGCTGGCCAGCGTGGGTGACGTGGCCGCCTTCATCGACGGGCTTGTCGCCACGCAGCACGCGCCCCAGATGGCGCCCGACAAGCCCGAGCTGGCAGCGGTAACTGGCCTGTGAGGCGCGTTGCGATCACCGGCATCGGCCTGGTCTCGCCGCTGGGCCACAGCGCAGCCCAGGTGTTCGAGGCCGCCTGCGCCGGCCGCTCAGCCATCCGCCGGCTCGACACCGCAGCCAGCCAGCGTTTGCTGGCACCGCTGGTCGCGCCGGTGGACTTTGACGGCAGCGCCCACTTTGACGCCGCCAAACTGCGCCTGCTCGACCGGGTCAGTCAATTTGCCGTGGTCGCGGCCCGGCGAGCGCTGGCCGATGCCGCGCTGTGCCCCAGCCCCACCGAGTGCGAGGCTGCCGGTGTGTTTGTCGGCACCGGCATGGGCGGCTCGCACACCATGGACGAGGGCTACCAGACGCTGTACGGCGGGCCGTCCGACCGCATCAAGCCGATGATGATCCTGATGGGCATGCACAACGCGCCCGCCGCCTGGATCGGCATCGAACACGGCTTTCGTGGCCCCAACCTGACCTACTCCACAGCCTGCTCATCGTCGTCAGTGGCCCTTGGCGAAGCCTGGTTGCGGCTGGCTCATGGCGGGCTCGACCTGGCCGTGGCCGGCGGTGCCGAAGCGCCGCTGTCGCTGGGCTCGATGAAGGCCTGGGAGGCCTTGCACACCCTGGCGGCGATCGACCCGGTGGACCCCGCCGCTTCTTGCAAGCCCTTTGCCAAGGACCGCAGCGGCTTGGTGCTGGGCGAAGGTGCGGCGATGCTGGTGCTCGAGACCTGGGAGCGTGCGCTCGCCCGGGGTGCACCGATCCACGGCGAGCTGATCGGCTACGGACTGGTCACCGACACCGGTCACATCGCCCGGCCCAGCGTGGCCGGCCAGGCCGCAGCGATGCGGGCGGCCCTGAAGTCGGCGGCAATCGATGTGTCGATGGTCGATTCGATCAACGCCCACGGCACCGGCACCCAAGCCAACGACGGTGTCGAGACGGCGGCGATCCACGAGGTGTTTGGCAAGCGCGCCGAGCGGGTGCCGATCAGCGCCACCAAGGCGATGCACGGCCACTTGCTGGGCGCTGGCGGTGCGCTCGAGTGCGTGTTGTCACTGCTGGCGATGCAACAAGCCGTGGCCTTGCCGACGCTGAACCTGCACCTGCCCGATCCGTCATGCGACCTGGACTACGTGCCCAACACCGCGCGGCCGGGTGCCGCCGGCCGCACGATGCTGTCGAACTCGTTTGCCTTTGGCGGCACCAACGCCGTGTTGGCGCTGCGGGCCGCGCCTTGATGGCCCCCGTGTGCGCTGCCCCTGCCGCAGACCGATCTGCCAACGTCACCCGTCTGGGATGCGGGTTGACGGCGGTGAGATGGACAGTGCGCTGGCGCACCGACCGTCGTCCACCACCCGCCTACCGTGCAGTGCATGGGCTGGTGATGCCAGACCCTACCGGCGCACAGCTTGCGCACCATCAACTTTGACCTGATTGGATTGACCATGAGCTACGAAGACCACGACCCGTACGGCATGTACAAAGTCACTGCAGGTGACCTGGTGGGCAGCGAGCGTCGGCACGGCCCCGGCCCGGAACTGATGGGTGCCGACACCTTGATCGGCAACGATGTCTACAACGGCGAGGGCGACGACCTGGGCGACATCAAGGAAATCATGCTCGACATGCGCAGCGGCCGTGTCGGCTACGCGGTGCTGTCCTACGGCGGCTTTCTCGGCATGGCTGACAAACTGTTTGCCGTGCCCTGGAGTGCGCTCAAGCTCGACACCGAGAACAAGCGCTTCACGCTCAATGTCAGCAAGGACCGGCTCGAGAACGCCCCCGGCTTCGACAAGGACTGCTGGCCCAACATGGCCGATGAATCCTGGGCGCGCGACATCCACAGCTACTACGGCGTGAAGGTCTACCCGGCCGAGCCACGCGACTGATCCCTGCAACGGCCCGCGCTGGCCGGGCCGCGCTGCGGTTCGGCCAGCTGACACAGCCCCCTGTGCCCCACTCAGCCCTGGACAAAGACGTGAGAACCAACCCCTACCGATTTGCCCTGGTCTGGACGGCGCTGCTGGCAGCCGGCAGCAGCCTGAGTGCCTGCAGTCGGCCTGAATCAAGCCGCCCCCAGGGTGCGTCTGCCACTGCAGCGCAGTCATCGCCGGCGGCCTCTGTGTCTAACTTGGGCAGCGCAAAGGACCGCTCCTTGCCCGACACGGCCGCCGCACTCGCGGCTGCTGGCTCCGCGCCTGCGGCCACAACCAGCCCCTCCAGCGCCATGTCCCGGGACCAAGAGTCCAAGGCGATGCCGATGCCGGGCCAGGTCAACGACCACTCGACGCCGGCAACCGCCAAGCCCAAGGGCAACTGAGCCCCTGTGGCACACTGCCTGGCTTTTCCGAGAGGGCCCCTCGCGGGCCGGTTGATTTGGACAAGATCTCCCTGCAAATTGCGACCGAGTTGAAGGTCGCGCCGCGCCAGATCATGGCCGCGGTCGAGTTGCTTGACAGTGGGGCCACGGTGCCCTTCATCGCCCGCTACCGCAAAGAGGCGACGTTCGGCCTCGACGACACCCAGCTGCGTGAGCTTGAAGCCCGTCTGGGCTACCTGCGCGAACTGGTGGACCGGCGCAGCGCTGTGCTCAAAAGCATTGCCGAGCAAGGCAAGCTCAATCCGGCATTGCAAGCCGCCATCGAGGCCGCCGCCACCAAGCAGGATCTGGAAGACCTCTACCTGCCCTACAAGATCAAGCGCCGCACCAAGGGCTTGATCGCCCGTGAGGCCGGGCTCGAACCGCTGGCCGACCGCCTGTTCACCGACCCTGCGCTTGACCCGCACACCGAGGCCGAGGCCTTTCGGGGCACCTGCCCGGGTGGGGCTGCTGCGCTCGCCGAGGCCGGATTTGCCGATGCTTTTGCCGTGCTGGACGGGGTGCGCGATCTGCTCAGCGAGCGCTGGGCCGAGGACGCGCTGCTGGTGGGCAAGCTGCGCGAATGGCTGTGGTCAGAGGGCCTGCTGCACAGCGCGCTGGTCGATGGCAAAGACCCAAACCATGCGGACAACGCCAAGTTTCGCGACTACTTCGACTACGACGAGCCGATTCGCAACGTGCCCTCGCACCGGGCGCTGGCGGTGTTTCGGGGCCGCACGCTGCAAATACTGGACGCCAGGCTGGCGCTCGACGAGCAGACGGTGGCGGGTCAGCCAGGCCAGGCGGAAGGCCGCATCGCGCTGCACCTGGGCTGGAGCCATGCCAGGCGGCCGGCCGATGAGCTGATCCGCAAGACCGTGGCCTGGACCTGGAAGGTCAAGCTCTCGCTCAGCCTGGAGCGCGACCTGTTCACCCGCTTGCGCGAGGCAGCCGAGACCACCGCGATCAAGGTGTTTGCCGAGAATCTGCGTGACCTGCTGCTGGCAGCGCCGGCCGGCAAACGGGTGGTGATGGGGCTGGACCCCGGCATCCGCACGGGCGTCAAGGTGGCGGTGGTGTCGGACACCGGCAAGGTGCTGGCCACCACGGCGGTGTTTCCGCACGAGCCGCGCTGCGACTGGGAGGGCTCGCTGCAGGCGCTGCGCAAGCTCTGCGCCACGCACGGTGTCAACCTGATCGCGATCGGCAACGGCACCGCCAGCCGCGAGACCGACAAGCTCGCCGGTGATCTGATCAAAAGGATTGCCGGTCTGGCGCCGGCGCTGAAGATTGAAAAGGCGGTGGTCAGCGAATCTGGCGCGTCGATCTACTCGGCCAGTGAATTTGCCAGCAAGGAGCTGCCCGACCTGGACGTGACGTTGCGCGGTGCGGTGTCTATCGCCCGGCGGCTGCAAGACCCGCTGGCCGAACTGGTCAAGATCGACCCCAAGAGCATAGGCGTGGGCCAGTACCAGCACGATGTCAACCAGAGCGAGCTGGTGCGCATGCTGGGCACGGTGGTGGAGGACTGCGTCAACAAGGTGGGTGTGGACCTGAACACCGCATCCGCCCCGTTGCTGTCGCGGGTGGCCGGGCTGTCGGCGGCGCAGGCGGCGGCTATCGTGCGCTGGCGCGATGCGCAGGGGGCGTTTCGCAACCGCCAGCAGCTGCTTGAGGTCAGCGGGCTGGGGCCCAAGACCTTTGAGCAGGCCGCAGGTTTTTTGCGCATCCGAGGCGGCGACAACCCGCTGGACCAGACTGGCGTGCACCCCGAGACCTACCCAGTGGTGCAACGCCTGCTGGCCACCTTGCAACGCCCGGCCGCCGAGGTGATGGGCAAGGCTGATGTGATCCGCAGCCTCAAGCCCGAGGCCTTTGCCGACGCCAGGTTTGGCGCGATCACCGTCAAGGACATCTTTGCCGAGCTGGAGAAGCCCGGCCGTGATCCGCGCCCCGACTTCAAGGTGGCCAGGTTGACCGACGGCGTGGAGCGGATCCTGGACCTGGCAGTGGACATGGTGCTGGAAGGCACGGTCAGCAACGTCGCCCAGTTCGGCGCTTTTGTCGACCTGGGGGTGCACCAGGACGGTTTGATCCACGTCAGCCAGCTGGCGCACAAGTTTGTCAATGATGCCCGCGAGGTGGTCAAGACTGGCGACATCGTCAAGGTCAAGGTGCTGGAGGTGGACCTGGCGCGGGGCCGCATTTCACTGACCATGAAGCTCGACGCCAAGCCGGGCCAGGGCAGCGGGGCAGGGTGGGGTGAGGCCGGCTTCAAGCCAGCCGGCCGGCATGAGCGGGCTGTTGGCGGCGGGCCCGGCACACCAGGTCTACGCGGCGCCTCCCAGCCCGCTGGAGGCGGCGCGATGGCCGCTGCGTTTGCCAAGTTGCAGCCCAAACGCTGAGCTGCGGCCGTGGGTACTGGCGGCAGCAACACCCGGCGCTGGCGTGCTGCCTGTCAGACCGGCAGCTTTGCTGGCGCCTGAGCCCGGATCGACGTCCCCACCGTGGCCATGCCCCGCGCCCTGCAAGTGTTTGCCGGCCCCCGCGCGCTGCTGCACCTGCGCGAGCGGGGCCTCAAACCCGCCGATGTGCGGGTGATCCCGGCCGCAGCCGGCGGCCCCAAGGGCCTGATCCTGAACCCGCTGGACCGCTACCTGTTTGGCCACTGGCTGGCCGGCAGCACGCACACGGTGCACTTGCTGGGCGCGTCGATCGGAGCATGGCGCATGGCCTGCGCGATGCTGCCCGATGCCGATGCCGCACTGGCCGCATTGGCCGTGGCTTACATCCACCAGCAATTCGACGCGCCCACCGGCCAATGGCCCAGCGCGGTCGAGGTCAGCCGGGTCTTTGCGCAACTGCTGCAGGCCCAGTTCTGCGGCCAGGAGGCCAGGCTGCTGGCGCACCCCCGCTTGCGGCTGCATGTCTTCACCAGCCGAGGCCGCGGCCCGCTGCTGCGCTCGGGTGCCCGCTGGGTCATGCCGCTGGGCTATGCCGCTGCATTTGCCAGCAACCTGGTGCTGCGGCGCGCGTTGGGGGGCTGGCTGCAACGGGTGGTGTTCTCCGATCCGCGGGACGCCCTGCCGTTCGGGTTGGGTGACTTTGCCACCCGGCGGGTGGTGTTGACGGCGGACAACCTGTGCACGGCGATCCTGGCCAGCGGGTCGATCCCGTTTGTGCTGCAACCGGTGCATCACATTGCCGGCGCGCCCAGAGGTGCCTACTGGGACGGCGGCATCACCGACTACCACCTGCACCTGCCCTTTGCCGGCATGACTGACGGCCTGGTGTTGTACCCGCACTTTCAGCGTGCGCTGGTGCCCGGCTGGCTGGACAAAGGCCTGAAGCACCGCCACGGCGCCACCGGCTTTCTCGACAACGTGGTGGTGTTGGCGCCGCATCCCGACTGGGTGCGCGGCCTGCCCGGCGGCAAGCTGCCGGACCGACAGGACTTCAAGACCTGGCGGCATGACCCGGCCGGGCGAATTGCCGCCTGGACCCAGGCTGTCGCGGCGGCACAGCAACTGGCCGACGAAGCTGACGGGTGGCTGGCGAAACCCGCCATCCACGCCTTGCCTTTGTAGCCTTGGGTTGTAGGTGCTGTCCTGCAGCACGACGCCGCATTGGCTTGCATCCACACTGAGCTGCCCTGCGTAACCATTGTCAGGACGGCGGGCGCATTGAAATGGCTCGGTGTCTGCCCCAACCCTCAAGGAGATTCCAATGACTTTTCAACGCAACTGTGCTGCCCATCTCTTGCCCGTGGCTGCAGCCGTGCTGGCACTCGCCGGTGCATTGCCCGTCGCCCAGGCCTCCAGCCACCGCGAGGCGCCTTACATCACCACCCAACCCAAGGTCGATGGCGCCGACTTCTACATGTTTGCCAGCTACGAGCCAGGCCGCGCCGGTTATGTCACGCTGCTCGCCAACTACCTGCCGCTGCAAGATGGCTACGGCGGCCCGAACTACTTCTCGCTCGACCCGAACGCGCTGTACGAAATCCATATCGACAACAACGGCGACGCCAAAGAAGACTTGAGCTTTCAGTTCCGTTTCAAGAACACCCTCAAGTCCAAGACCCTGTCGATCAGCGGCAAGGACATCCCGATCCCACTGATTCAGTTTGGCGCTGTGACCGACGTCAAGGCAGCAACCCTCAACGTCAACGAGAGCTTCACGCTCGATGTGGTGCGCGGTGACCGCCGCAGCGGCACCCGCTCGTCGGTGACCAACGCCAGCGGCGGCGCGGCCACCTTCGACAAGCCGGTCGACAACATCGGCAAGAAGACCTTGCCAGACTACGCCGGCTATGCCGCAAAGCACATCTACACCGTCAACATCCCCGGCTGCGCGATGCCGGCCCGGGTTTTTGTGGGCCAGCGCAAGGATCCGTTTGCGGTCAACCTGGGTACGATTTTTGATCTCGTCAACGCCCCGGTGTCGGTCATCACCGACCCGACGCTGATCAATGCCGCGCCCAATACCCTCGACGACAAGAACGTCACCACACTGGCCCTGGAGGTTCATGCCAGCTGCCTGACCTCAGGCACCGAACCGGTGATCGGCGGCTGGACCACGGCCAGCTTGCGCCAGGGCCAGCTGCTCAACCCGGTGCCAGCCAAGGGCCACCAGACCACTGCCAAAGCGGGCGGCGCCTGGGTGCAGGTTTCAAGGCTGGGGATGCCGTTGGTCAATGAGGTAGTGATTGGTCTGCCAGACAAGGACCGCTTCAACGGCAGCAAGCCCAAGGACGACGGCCAGTTTGCCGACTACGTGACCAATCCGTCGCTGCCGGCGCTGCTGGAGATCGCGCTCGGCGCACCGAATATCGCGCCAACCAACTTCCCGCGTACCGACCTGGTCGCTGCCTTCCTGACCGGCATCAAGGGTGTGAACCAGCCTGCCGGTGTGGTGGGCGCTGAAATGCTGCGCCTGAACACCAGCATTGCCGCGACTGCAGAAGGCAAACAAAATCGCCTGGGTGTGCTGGGCGGTGACCTGGCCGGCTTCCCGAACGGCCGCCGCCCCAAGGATGATGTGGTGGACGTGTCGCTGGCCGCGGTGATGGGCGGGCTGTGCATGGCCAACGGCGACAACAACGCGCTGGCAATGGGCGCTGCCTGCAAGCCGTCGGCGGTGCCGTTGGGCGCAACCTCGCTCAAGCTGCATGACGCGGTGGACCAGGCGCAGGTACCTTTGTTGAGCGCATTCCCGTACCTGTTCACGCCGATCGGCGGCACCCGCTGAAGCGCCGAGGAGAACCCGAGATGACAAAGACACGAATCTCAACCTGGCTGGCGCTGGCCGCCATCCCGCTGGCCTTGGCAGGCTGCTGGGGCGATGACAGCAGTGACGCGCCCGCCGTGGCCGACCCGTTGGCAGCGGTACCCGATTCGGCCACCCAGTCGATTGCCGGTACGGTGGATTACCTCAACGTCTTGAACCAGAACCAGTCCGAGACGCGAGAAGCCATCGACGTCACGGCCGTGGTCCTGCCCACCAGCGACACCACCGAGCCTCAGGCGCTGTAAGCCTGCAGCGGTCGCTTTGCCGACCGCCTCAACCGGCCCCGCCGTCGACCTTGGTCGGCCGGGGCCGGCTTCTTTTGTCTTTTGAACTTCAGGCCGCCGACCGGTGGCGTTGTCGAGTGACCGCTCGCCGCTGGGCGCTGGCTGCCCCGCCGATCCGCGCGCTTGCCGCCCTGACGGCCCGTGGCCGCGCCGCTACAATCCGGCGCTCTTTGACCCACAAGAGCGAGGAAGGCACCATGGTTATGACACCGCGAACTACACCGGTCTTCAGTGCCACCGCCTGAGCGGCCACGCTGCCACGCCTGTTCGTCCTTTTCCTTCGAACACACCAAGCGCGGCGCCCCCCGCGCTTTTTTGTTGCCCGCTTCAGTTGTCAGCCTTACGGAGTTCCCATGATCACGATCACGCTGCCCGATGCTTCGAAACGTGAATTTGCACAACCCGTCACTGTGGCCCAGGTGGCCGCGTCCATCGGCGCTGGCCTGGCCAAGGCTGCATTGGGCGGCCGGGTGGGCCTCGGTGAGGCCTCGCGCCTGGTCGACACCAGCTACCTGATCGACGCCGACGAGTCCTTGGCCATCGTCACCGACAAGGGTGCCGACGGGCTGGAACTGATCCGCCACTCCACCGCCCACTTGCTGGCTTACGCAGTCAAGGCGTTGTTCCCGGAAGCCCAGGTCACGATCGGCCCGGTGATCGACAACGGTTTTTATTACGACTTTGCCTACAAGCGGCCCTTCACACCCGAGGACCTGGTGGCGATCGAGGCCCGCATGACGGCGCTGGCCAAGAAGGACGAGCCGGTGCTGCGCCGCGTGCTGCCCCGCGACGAGGCGGTGGCCTACTTCACCGGCCTGGGCGAGCACTACAAGGCCGAACTGATCGCCAGCATCCCGGCCGGGCAGGAGGTCTCTACCGCGAAGGCACGTTCGAGGACCTGTGCCGCGGCCCGCACGTGCCCTCAACCGGCAAGCTCAAACACTTCAAGCTGATGAAGGTGGCCGGCGCCTATTGGCGTGGCGACCAGGCCAATGAGCAACTGCAGCGCATCTACGGCACGGCGTGGGCCAGCAAGGACGATCTGGCCCACTACCTGACCCAGTTGGAGGAGGCCGAGAAGCGCGACCACCGCCGGCTTGGGCGTGAACTCGATCTGTTCCACACCGACGAACATGCGCCCGGCATGGTGTTCTGGCACCCCAAGGGCTGGACCGTGTGGCAGGGCGTCGAGCAGTACATGCGGGCGGTGTACCGCGACAACGGCTACCTGGAGGTCAAGGGCCCGCAGTTGCTGGACAAGACGCTCTGGGAGAAGACCGGTCACTGGGACAAGTACCGCGACAACATGTTCACGACCGAGAGCGAAAAGCGGGACTACGCGCTCAAGCCCATGAACTGCCCCGGCCACATCCTGATCTTCAAGCAAGGCCTCAAGAGCTACCGCGACCTGCCGCTGCGCTACGGCGAGTTTGGCCAGTGCCACCGTAACGAGCCCACTGGCGGCCTGCACGGCATCATGCGGGTGCGCGGCTTCACCCAGGACGACGGCCATATTTTTTGCACCGAAGAGCAGGTGCTCGAAGAATGCGCCGCCTTCACCGCGCTGCTGCAAAAGGTCTACCAAGACTTCGGATTCACCGAGATCATCTACAAGGTGGCCACCCGGCCAGACGCCCGCATCGGCTCAGATGCCCTGTGGGACAAGGCAGAGTTCGCCCTGATGGAGAGCCTGCGCCGGTCGAATTGCGACTTCATCGTCTCACCCGGCGAGGGCGCGTTTTACGGCCCGAAGATCGAGTACACGCTGAAAGACGCGATCGGCCGAGAGTGGCAATGCGGCACGATCCAGGTTGATCCCAACATGCCCGAGCGACTGGGCGCGCACTTTGTCAACGAGGCCAGCGAGCGCGCCACGCCGATGATGCTGCACCGCGCCATCGTCGGCAGTCTGGAGCGCTTCATCGGCATTCTGATCGAGCAGCACGCAGGCGCCATGCCGGCCTGGTTGGCGCCGGTGCAGGTGGTGGTGGCCAATATCACCGATTCGCAGGCCGAGTACGCGGCTGAAGTGGTGAAAACGCTGCAAAAACAAGGGCTTAGAGTTCAGGCCGATTTGCGCAACGAGAAAATCACGTATAAAATCCGAGAGCATTCGTTGCAAAAGGTTCCGTACATCCTGGTCGCTGGCGACAAGGAAAAGGCAAGCGGGGCCATTGCCGTGCGCGCCCGGGGCAATCTCGACCTTGGCGTGATGCCGTTGAGCGACTTCATCGCCAAGCTCGCCGACGACATCACCACCAAGCGTTGACAGTCACCCTCTGGCGCGCATGTTTGTTTTTGGTTTCTGTTCAGCTTGAGCCCATTGCTTGCCTTGGGGTTCGGGCCTCGAATGGATTGAAGGGGTTTGCACCATCGCTACTTTTCTTGATCGCCGGACACCCAACGTAGAGCGCAAGCACCGGCTCAACCGCGAGATCATGGCGCCCACTGTGCGTCTGAACGGCATCGAAAACGAGCCCTTGGGCATCGTCAGCATCATGGAGGCGCTGCGCCTGTCGGGCGAGGCTGACGTTGATCTGGTCGAGATTGCGCCCACCGCCGATCCGCCGGTTTGCCGGCTGATGGACTACGGCAAGTTCAAATACCAAGAGCAGAAAAAGGCCGCCGAGGCCAAATCCAAACAAAAAATCATCGAGGTCAAGGAGGTCAAGTTCCGGCCCGGCACCGATGATGGTGACTACAACATCAAGATGCGCAACCTGCGGCGATTCATCGCTGAAGACGGCGACAAGGGCAAGATCACGCTGCGCTTCCGGGGCCGCGAGATCACCCACCAGGACATCGGCATGCGCATGCTCGAGCGCATCCGCGACGAGTTGGCCGATGTGGCCATCGTCGAGCAGTTTCCGAAGCTCGAAGGCCGGCAGATGATCATGGTGCTGTCGCCCAAGAAGAAGCAATGACAATGCCAAGCGCCAAAAGCGGTTGAGATTTTGAAGATTCCGCGCCCCGGTCTGGTCACTGGGGCGGTGTGAAAGAAGCTGCTGCAGGCTCCACAAGTGTCGCGACAACCGTTGCGTCCGCCTGCAGATGGCAACCTAGAAGGAGCAGTACATGCCCAAAATGAAGACCAAGAGCGGCGCAAAAAAGCGATTCCGCGTCCGTCCGGGTGGCACCGTCAAACGCGGTCAAGCGTTTAAGCGCCACATCCTGACCAAGAAGACCACCAAGAACAAGCGCCACTTGCGTGGTGCTGTGGCAGTGCACAAGACCGACATGGGGCACATTGCCCAGATGTTGCCTTTTGCCGGTCTTTGATCAACTGACGGACAAAGGAGCACTCCATGCCTCGCGTCAAACGTGGTGTAACCGCACGCGCCCGCCACAAAAAGATTCTGGCCCTGGCCAAGGGTTATCGCGGCCGCCGCAAAAACGTCTTCCGCATCGCCAAGCAGGCGGTGATGAAGGCAGGCCAATATGCCTACCGTGACCGCCGTACCCGCAAGCGCGTGTTCCGCGCCTTGTGGATTGCCCGTATCAATGCCGCTGCGCGTGGTCTGGGTATCACCTACAGCAAGTTCATGGCCGGCATGAAAAAGGCTGCGATCGACATCGACCGCAAGATGCTGGCTGAACTCGCGGTCAACGACCCGGCTGCCTTTGGCAGCATCGTTGCCAAGGTGAAGGCCCAGCTCGCTTGATCCCCGCAGCACCTGCGCCCGTCAAACGGCGCCGGCGCTGCAGCCGAGCTTAGAAGGCCGTCACCTGTGGGCGGCCTTTTTTATTTCTGACGCTGACATGACCGATCTCGACGCCCTCGTAGTCACGGCGCAAGCCGACTTCTCGGCCGCACCCACCCCCGCCGAGCTGGAAAACGCCAAGGCCCGCTACCTGGGCAAGGCCGGCCGCCTGACCGAGTTGCTCAAGGGTCTGGGCGCACTTTCGCATGACGAGAAAAAAACCCGTGGCGCCGAGATCAACCAGGCCAAGCAGCGCATCGACGCCGCACTCACTGCCCGCCGTCAGGCCATGGCCGACGCTGAGCTCGATGCCCAGCTCAGGGCCGAGGCGCTGGACGTGACGCTGCCTGGCCGCCAACGCGGCATCGGCGGGCTGCACCCGGTGTCGAGAACGATGGAGCGGATCGAAGCGATCTTCGGCTCGATGGGCTTCGATGTCGCCGAAGGCCCTGAGATCGAAACCGATTGGATGAGCTTCACGGCGCTGAACAACCCCGAGAACCATCCAGCCCGGTCGATGCAGGACACGTTTTACGTCGACATGAAGGACGAGGCCGGGCACTGGTTGAATCTGCGCCCGCACACCTCGCCGATGCAGGTGCGCTACGCCCGCGCCCATGCGGCCAAGCATGCCGACCTGATCGCTGGCGGTGGCGTGATGCCCGAGATCCGCGTGATCGCGCCGGGCCGCACTTACCGGATCGACAGCGACGCCACCCATTCGCCGATGTTTCACCAGTGTGAAGGGTTGTGGATTGGCGAGAACGTCAGCTTCAAGGACTTGAAGGTGGTGTTTACCGATTTTTGTCGCAAGTTCTTCGAAAGCGATGACTTGCAATTGCGCTTTCGGCCGTCGTTTTTCCCGTTCACCGAACCGTCTGCTGAAATCGATATCGCCTTCGCCTCCGGCCCGCTCAAGGGCCAGTGGCTGGAGGTGGCCGGCTCGGGCCAGGTGCACCCGACCGTGGTGCGCAACTACGGCCTCGACCCCGAGCGTCATATCGGCTTTGCCTTCGGCATGGGGCCGGACCGGTTGACGATGCTGCGTTACGGCGTGAACGACTTGCGTTTGTTTTTCGACGGCGACCTGCGCTTTTTGCAGCAGTTCCGCTGAGCGGCTGACGCGCCAGGCTGCAAGCTGCGTTACGCAATCACCAAGACGCCGCCGCGCTCCGCACGACAGATCCACCGCGACAGACTTGCCGCCACAGATTCATCGAAACCGATTTACCGCGACCGACAAATTCACGACCATGCAATTCCCTGAATCCTGGCTGCGCGAGTTCTGCAACCCGCCCCTGTCCACCACCGCGCTGGCGGACCTGCTAACCATGGCTGGATTGGAGGTCGAGTCGCTGCGACCGGCCGCGCCGCCGTTCACGCGGGTGGTGGTGGGTGAGATCGTCTCCGCCGAGCAGCACCCGAACGCCGACCGCTTGCGGGTGTGCCGGGTCAACGCTGGCGAGTTCTCGAGCAACGGCTTGTTGCAAGTGGTCTGTGGCGCGCCCAACGCCCGGGTGGGTATCAAGGTGCCGCTGGCGCTGGTCGGGGCCGAGCTGCCGCCCGCCGATGCTGCCGTGCAGGGCGATGGTGCCAAGCCTTTTGTGATCCAACTGGGCCAGCTGCGCGGCGTCGAGAGTCAGGGCATGCTGTGCTCTGCGCGAGAACTCAAACTCAGCGACGACCATGGCGGCCTGCTGGAGCTGGCCGCCGACGCACCGGTGGGCCAGGATGTGCGCCAGTGGCTGCAGCTTGACGACATGGTGTTCACCCTCAAGCTCACGCCAAACCTGGCGCATGGCCTGAGTGTCTACGGCGTCGCCCGCGAGGTCGCCGCGCTCACCGGCACACCCTTGATCACGCCGCTCCTGCATCCGGTGGATGTGACGCAGCCGGTGGTGCTGCCGGTAGCAGTGCAGGCACCTGACTTGTGCGGCCGCTTCTCGGGCCGCACCGTGTCCGGTGTCAACACCCGGGCGGCCACTCCTGCCTGGATGGTGGACCGCCTGGTACGCTGCGGCCAGCGCTCGGTCAGCGCTCTGGTGGACATCTCGAACTACGTGATGTTCGAGTTTGGCCAGCCCTCGCACATTTTTGATCTGGACAAGATTCACGAGCAACTGGTGGTGCGCTGGGCTAGGCCGGGCGAGACCCTCAAACTGCTGAATGGCAGCACGGTCGAGCTCGACTCCCAAGTGGGCGTGATCGCAGACGCCCAGGGCGTGGAGTCGCTTGCCGGCATCATGGGCGGTGACGCCACCGCCGTGTCCGATGACACCCGAAATGTGTATGTCGAGGCCGCCTTCTGGTGGCCCGAGGCGGTGGCGGGTCGATCACGCCGCTTCAATTTCAACACCGATGCCGGCCACCGGTTCGAGCGCGGTGTGGACCCGGCGATGACGGTCACCCACCTGGAGCGCGTCACCCGGCTGATCCTCGAGGTTTGTGGTGGCCAGGCCGGGCCGGTAGACGACCAGACACTGGCGCTGCCGGCTTTGGCGCCGGTCACGCTGCGGGTGGCGCGCGCCGCCAAGGTGATCGGCATGCCGGTCAGCCAGGCCCGGTGTGCAGAGGTCTTCACCCGGCTCGGGCTGCGATTCACCGAGGCGCCGGGCGTGCTCACCGTCAGCCCGCCGAGTTGGCGGTTCGATTTGGCCATCGAAGAAGACCTGATCGAAGAAGTGATCCGCGTCATCGGCTACGACCAGTTGCCCGCCACTGCGCCGCTGGCGCCGGTCACGCCGCACATCCGGCAAGAGTCGCAGCGCAGCGCCTTTGCGGTGCGCCGTTCGCTGGCGGCGCTGGACTTTCAGGAAACCATCAACTTCAGCTTTGTCGAAACCCGCTGGGAGCATGAGTTGCACGGCAACCCGGACCCGATCAAGCTGCTCAACCCGATTGCTGCGCCGCTGGCGGTGATGCGGTCCAGCCTGGTGGGCAGTCTGGTGCAGGTGCTGCGCTACAACCTGGCGCACAAGACCGGGCGGGTGCGGGTATTTGAGCTGGGGCGGGTGGCCCGTCGGGACGCCAGCGTACAGGCAGGCGACAGCAGCGTGGCGGGCATCGCCCAGCCGATGCGTGTGGCCGCGCTGGCCTACGGCCCGGTGGACGACACCCAATGGGGCGCCAAGGAGCGTGGGGTTGACTACTTCGACCTCAAGGGCGATCTGGAAGCGCTGCTGGCGCCGCGCAAGCCGCAATTTGTGCCCGCACCGCACGCGTCGCTACACCCCGGCCGCAGCGCCCGAGTCCTGCTGGACGGGGTTGACATCGGCATCATCGGCGAGCTGCACCCCCGCTGGCGCCAGGCCTACGAACTGCCGCATGCACCCGTGCTGTTTGAGCTTGAACTGGCGGCCGTGCTGGCCCAGCCAGTGCCCCGGTTTGAAGCGATTTCGCGCCACCCCTGCGTATGGCGCGACCTGGCCCTGGTGGTGCCTGAGCAGGCCACGCACGACGGTCTGGTCAGTGCACTGCAGGCCGACCCTGCAGGTCTGGTGCAGTCGGTCACCCTGTTTGATGTGTACCGGCCCACCACACCCAATGCCGACCTGGCCGCTGGCGAACGCAGCATGGCGGTGCGGCTGGCATTGCAAGACCCCCACGCCACCTTGACCGAAGACCGCATCGCCGCCGCAGCCGCTGCCGCCCTGGCCCGCGCCACCCAGGCCCAGGGCGCCCGGCTGCGCGCGTGACAGCACCCCTTTCGCCAGAGAGACCGCCAATGAGCACAGACGACCAGACAACTGACCGCGTGATGCTGCCATCGCTGGAGACCCCGACGCTGACCAAGGCCGAGCTGGCCGAACTGCTGTTTGATCGGCTGGGCTTGAACAAGCGCGAGTCCAAGGACATGGTCGAGGCCTTCTTCGAGCTGGTGCACAACACCTTGACCGAAGGCCAGGACGTCAAGCTCTCGGGTTTTGGCAACTTCAATATCCGGCGAAAGGCACCGCGCCCCGGGCGCAACCCGCGCACCGGCGAGGCGATCCCGATCAAGGCGCGCAACGTCGTCACCTTTCACGCCAGCCACAAGCTCAAGATGATCGTGCAAGGAGAGGCCCCGGTCGGAGAAGACTTCGAGTAGAGTCTGAGTTCTCACCCCCACCCCATTGATTTTCATGGAGAAATTGCTGCCCGCCATCCCGGCCAAGCGTTACTTCACCATCGGCGAGGTCAGCGAGCTGTGTGGCGTCAAGCCCTACGTGCTGCGCTACTGGGAGCAAGAGTTCACCCAGCTCAAGCCGATGAAGCGGCGCGGCAACCGCCGCTACTACCAGCACCACGAGGTGCTGTTGATTCGGCGTATCCGCGACCTGCTGTACGACCAGGGCTTCACCATCAGCGGTGCACGCAACCAGCTCGGGGAGCTGGTCGGTGCTGGGCGCGCCGGCATGTTGGTGGACGGGCTGGGTGATGAGGCTACAGGGTCAGAAGCGTCCCCCGCCAGCGGCGATGCAACATTTGACGACCCGGGCTTGTCGGATGATGAGCTGCTGATCCCGGTGGCCAACATGGAAGGGCTTGCGCCCGCCCAGTTGCGGGCTGAACTATTGTCGATCCGGGCGCTGCTGTCGGTCTGAACCCTGCGGTTTTCAGTCTATACTGATAGGCTCAGTCGGGGCGTAGCGCAGCCTGGTAGCGCACTTGCATGGGGTGCAAGGGGTCGCGAGTTCGAATCCCGCCGTCCCGACCATTTAATCTGCTAGAAATCAAAGGGTTAGCTCTCGCAAGGAGCTGACCCTTTTGACTTTCCGGGCGCGATGCTGTGGAGGGTCTCGCCGCGAGCGAGCATCGCCACCAGCTGGGCGATGCGCCTTGCGCGTGTGTCGGCCTTGATGGCCGTCTGTATGCGCCACAGGACTGCGTAGCGATTGGCCGCGTTGACCGTTGCAAAGAAAGCCTTGGCGCGCGGCTCTGCGTCCAGCGCCGCCAACAGGTCATCGGGCACCGCAGACGTGCGCGCGCCGTCGTAGGCCTGCGCCCAGCGTCCGTCGGCCTTGGCAGCCTCGATCTGCGCGTAGCCCGGCGCCTGCATGCGGCCGGCCGCTATGAGCGCCGCGACCTTGTCGACATTGATCTTGGACCAAACGCTGCGCGGGCGCCTCGGCGTGAAGCGCTGGAGAAAGTGCTGGTCGTCGAGGCCCTGCTTGCGGCCGTCGATCCAGCCCCAGCAGAGCGCAATCTCCACCGCCTCGGCGTAGGTGATGGAAATTGCATGGGCGCTGCGCTTGGCGATCTGGAGCCAGAGGCTGTCGGCGGTGGCGTGGTGCTGCTTCAGCCAATCCTCGAAAGCCTCGGCAATCCGGAACAAGGCCGACGTGGCGTCCGACGGGATGGCGGGTTTGACGGCAGGCATCGCAGAGAGTGTGCCGCAAAGCGGACCAGCGCGGTTCGCTGCCCAGTGGCAGCGACCGGGGCTCGGTCCCAGAGCGCACCGAGCGGCAGCGACCTTGGACAGGCCGGCTGCCGCTTGAGCCTCAGTCGCGGCTGCCAGCGTCAAGCGGCAGGGACTTGACCTGACGTTGCGACTGCGGTGGCGACTGCAGTTGCGCCTGCGTCTGCGCCTGCACCTGCACCTGCAACGCCGCATCCGCGCGGCACTGCCGCTGCAGCGCGGCCCAGCCCGCAGTCCCCAGCTTTTGCATCGTCGCGATATTGACCTTGAAGATGGCCTCGGCCTCGGGGAAAGCAGCAACTGCCCGGTCGATGCTGGCTTCGCGGATCAGGTGCAGGGTGGGGTAGGGTGAGCGGTTGGTGGCGTTGTCGATATCGGTGGGCGCGGTGCCGTCGAACTGGTAGTCGGGGTGAAAGCTGGCAACTTGCAGGATGCCTTCGAGATCCAGCTCGGCCACGGTGTCCTCGGCCACCGCCACAAAGTCGTTGTACGCGGCAAAGTCGCCCAGCACCTGGGGGTGGATCAGCAGGGTGGTCTCGATGCGCTCCGGGTTGGCTTCGGCCAGCACTTCCAGCTCGTTGATCAGGTCGGCCAGCAGACCAGCGGGGTCGGTGGCAGCGCTGACGACGTAGCGCACCTGGCCCTTGATTTGCGGTGCCTTGGCAAACGGGCACAGGTTCAGGCCGATCACGGCGCGGTCCACCCAGGCGCGGGTTTCGGCCTGGGCCAGGGCCTGGGCCAGGGCCTCACTCGGCTGGTGGGTCGGGCTTGCGGGGGCGGCGCTCATCGGGCCTCCTGCATGCGCAGCCGCCGGGCGGCTTCTTCGTCTTTGGCGTCGTCGATGCCTCGCAGCACCGCACCCAGGTCCACTCGGCCCAGCTTGCGGACGAAACGGCCGGTCAGCACCACATCGGGCTGCAGCAAGCCCTTCTCGTAAAGCGACCAGATCTCGCGGCCGTAGTCGGTCTTGAGCAGTTCGGGCGCAAAGCGGCCAAAGTAGTTGCGCAGGTTGGCCACGTCGCGCTCCAGCATGCCGGCCGCATGGTTGTTGCCGGCGGCGTCTACCGCCTGGGGCAGGTCGATGATGACCGGGCCGTCGGCACCGAACAGGATGTTGAACTCGGACAGGTCGCCATGCACCACCCCGGCGCTGAGCATGCGCACCACCTCCCGCAGCAGGGTCTGGTGGTGGATGCGAGCGTCCTCGGGAGAAAAGCTGATGTCGTTGAGGCGCGGTGCGGCGTCGCCATGGGCATCGCAGACCAGCTCCATCAGCAGCACGCCCTCATGAAAATTGTGCGGCTTGGGCACCCGCACACCGGCGGCGGCCAGGCGGTAGAGCGCGTCGACCTCGGCACTTTGCCAGGCTGCCTCCTGGGCCTGGCGGCCAAACTTGCTGCCTTTGGCCATCGCCCGGGCCTGGCGGCTGTTCTTGGTCTTGCGGTTTTCTGTGTAGTCCACCGCCTGCCGAAAGCTGCGGTGGGTGGCCTCTTTGTAGATCTTGGCGCACAGTGTCTCGCCGCCGCTGCGTACCACGTAGACCATCGCCTCTTTGCCACTCATCAGCTGGCGCACCACTTCATCGATGAGGCCTTCGTCCTGCAGCGGCCGCAGCCGTTCGGGGGTTTTCATGCAGGGTATTTTGCCTACACTGGCGGGTTGAGCCTACAGCCGTTGCCCCTGCCGTCCCGATGATCATCTTGCTGGCGCCGATGGAAGGCTTGCTCGACGCCAGCCTGCGCGACGTGTTGACCCGGGTTGGCGGTGTTGACCGTTGCGTGTCGGAGTTCATCCGCATCACCGACCGGCTGTTGCCAGCGCGGGTCTTTCGCCGGCTGATGCCCGAGCTGGACCACGGCAGCCGCACGCCGTCCGGCGTGCCGGTGCGGGCCCAGCTGCTGGGGTCGGACCCGGTCTGCCTGGCCGAGAATGCCGGCCTGCTCGCCAGCTTGGGGCCTGAGGGCATCGACCTGAACTTTGGCTGCCCGGCCAAGACGGTCAACCGACACCGGGGTGGCGCGGTGCTGCTGGACGAGCCGGACCTGCTGTTTGCCATCGTCGCCGCAGTGCGGCGTGCCGTGCCCGCGCACCTGCCGGTCTCGGCCAAGATGCGGCTGGGCAACCACGACGACTCGCGCATGCGGGACGCGGCGCAGGCGCTGGCTGCCGGCGGTGCGTGTGAGCTGGTGGTGCATGGCCGCACCAAGGCGCAGGGCTACCGGCCGCCGGCCTTCTGGGACCGCATCGGGCAGGTGCGCGAGGCGGTGGCGATACCGGTGATCGCCAACGGCGAGATCTGGACCCTTGCCGACGCCCAGCGCTGCCAGGCAGAGTCAGGCTGCGCCAGCTTGATGCTGGGGCGTGGTGCGGTGGCCGACCCGGGCCTGGCCTTGCGGATCGCCCGGCCCCAGGTCCCGGCACTGGGCTGGGACCGGCTGCTGCCGTTGCTGCAGACCTATTGGGCCTTGATTGCGGCGCACACCCCGCCGCGCCACCGGCCGGGCCGGATCAAGCAATGGCTCAACCTGCTGAGGCGGCGCCACCCCGAGGCGCAGGCCGCCTACGACGCGGTACGCCTGCTTCACGCGGCCGACGAGGTGGCGGTCCGCTTGTTTGGCCCACCAGGCGTCATGCTGGGGCGCTTGCCCGCAGCGTCCGGCCAAACAGGCTGAACAAACGCGCCCAGTGGCGCTCGGCGGCCGGCAGGTTGTAGATGCCCGCGCGCAGCGGAAAGGCAAAACCATGCTCCACACCCGGGTACCACTCGACGCGGTGCGGCATGCCGGCGGCCACCAGCCCGGCTTGCAGTTGCGCAACCGCAGCGGGCGGTGCCCATTTGTCGATCTCGGCGCAGGCAAAGTAGCTTTCACAGCGCAGCCCCGCCACCGCCCGGTGCGGCGAGTCGGGCTGGTCGGTGGCCATGTTGGCGCCGTAGATCGAGGCAATGCTCTTGAACCGGTCAGGGAAGGCGGCCGCCGCCCAGACCACAAACGGCCCGCTCATGCAGTAGCCCACGGCGCCGAGCCGGCTGGCGTCGGCGTGGGGCTGGGTATCAACAAAATCCAGCAGGGCCTGGGTGTCGACGGTGGTGGTGCGGGCATTGAGCGTGCCCATCAGCCCGAACATCCGGGCCATTGCGGCCTCGGTGCGCTCGGTCAGCCAGAAGTCACGCGAGCTGCGGTAGTACAGGTTGGGCAGCACCACAAAGTAGCCCACCGCCGCCAGGCGCCGCGCCATGGTGTGCAGCTCTTCGCGCTTGCCGGGAGCGTCCATGTAGAACAGCACCACTGGATGGGGCCCGCCTTCGTCGGGGTAGACCACAAAGCTGTTCATCAGGCCGTCGGCGGTGGGGATGTCGAGATGGTGTTCAATCATGGGGCTGGGTCTGTAGAGGGGAAGGGTGCTGGCACGATAGCCCGCTGCAGCTGGCTGCGCTATCCGTGGCACCACGGTGGCGACATCGGGCGACGCCGCACGCGGTGCACCCCGGCGCCGGCCAGCAGGCACTCAGCGCAACCAGGGCTTCATCACCGCCCAGATGTTGGCCAGGATGCGCGGATGGGCCTCGGCCTTGGGGTGGATGCGGTCCGGCTGGAACAGGCTGTCGGCCTGCGGGCTGTCGGCGACACCGGCCAGCAAGAACGGTACCAGCACAGCGCCCTCGTCTTGGCCCACCCGGGCGAACAGCGCCGAGAAGTCCTGGCCGTAGCGCGCGCCGTAGTTGGGCGGCAACTGCATGCCGACCACCATCACCCGGGCGCCCGCCGCCTTGGCCGCGCGCACCATCGCCAGCAGGTTGTCGCGGGTCATTTGCAGCGGCAGGCCGCGCAAGGCGTCGTTGCCCCCCAGCTCGATCACCACATGGCTGGGCCGGTGCTGCAACAGCAGCGCCGGCAGGCGAGACCGACCGCCCGAGGTGGTGTCGCCGCTGATGCTGGCGTTGATGACCGTGGCAGCGCGCCTTTCTTGCACCAGCTTTTGCACCAGCAAGGCCACCCAGCCGCTGCCGCGTGCCAGACCGTACTCGGCCGACAGGCTGTCGCCCAGCACCAGCAGCGTGATGGCTGCGCCGGGCCGACCGGCAGCGGAGCTTGCGGGGGCCCCGGCAGCCGAGCCCGCCGACCCCAGGCCCAACCCCGCCACCGCCAGCAGGCTACAGTGCAGCAGCACCACTCGTCGCGTTCTGCCCCGCGCCAGCATCCATCTCATGAGCGATCCCATCATCGCGGTTGACCATGTCACCCGCTCGGTCACTGATTCCACCGGCACACTGACGATTCTCTACGACATCGACTTCAGCCTGCAGCGCCGCGAGTCCACCGCCATCGTCGGCGCCTCCGGTTCAGGCAAGAGCACCTTGCTGGCAATCATCGCCGGGCTGGATCACCCGAGTTCAGGCACCGTGCGCATCGACGGCGAGGATGTGTTTGCGCTCAATGAAGACGAGCGTGCCGGCCTGCGTGCGCGCAAGCTGGGTTTTGTGTTCCAGAGCTTCCAGCTGCTCAGCCACCTCAGCGCCCTCGAGAACGTGATGCTGCCGCTTGAGCTGCTGGGCCGAAGCGATGCCAGGGACCGCGCCGCGGCCGTGTTGCAGCGCGTGGGGCTGGGCGAGCGGCTCAAGCATTACCCCCGCACCCTCTCGGGCGGCGAGCAGCAGCGGGTAGCGCTGGCGCGGGCTTTTGTGGTCGAGCCCGCCGTGCTGCTGGCCGATGAGCCCACCGGCAGCCTGGACCATGCCACCGGCGAGCGGGTGATGTCGCTGATGTTCGATCTCAACCGCGAGCACGGCACAACCTTGGTGCTGGTGACGCACGACCGGGCCATTGCCGCGCGCTGTGACCGGCAGTTGCTGATCGAGGCGGGGCGGTTGGTCACCGCCGGCTGAGCCCGCTCAGCGCCATCCGGCAGCAAAAAGCCAGCAAGGCGCCCGCAGGCGCCTTGCTGAAACTCCGGATCGGTCGCCCCCGAAGGGACAGCTGAACCCGTTTACTGCGCGAACTTGTAATCCGTTTTGGCAGCCTTGCGCATGTCATCCTGAAACTTCTGCAACTTGGTCTGGGCCAGGCGTTGCTGGATTTGCGGCTTGACGGCGTCGAACTCGGGGAACTGCGCCTCGCGGGTGTCGTCGAGGCGGATGATGTGCCAGCCAAACTGGGTCTTGATCGGCGTCTCGGTCATCTCACCCTTCTTGAGCTTGGCCATCGCGCCGCCAAATTCAGGTACGTACGACTCGGGCTTGGCAAAGTCAAGATCGCCGCCATTGGCGCCCGAGCCCGGGTCCTTGCTCTTGGCCTTGGCCAGGTCTTCGAACTTGGCGCCGCCCTTGATCTGGGCGATCAAGGCCTTGGCTTCTTCTTCGCCTTCAACCAGGATGTGGCTGGCGCGGAACTCGGTGCCGGTCGACTGGGCCTTGAACTTGTCGTACTCGGCCTTGGCTTCAGCGTCGGTGACAGGGTTCTTTTTCTTGAAGTCCTCGAACAGCTCGCGGATCAGGATGCTCTGGCGGGCCAGTTCCATCTGCGCCTTGTAGTCGGCCTGGCCTGCGATGCCGCGCTTCTCGGCCTCTTGTGCAAAGATTTCGCGCCGCACCACTTCGTCCTTGGCGATGCCCTGCATCTCGGGTGTGACTTGCTGGCCGGCACGCTGGGCCTGCTGCAGCAGCAGGTCGAGCCTGGCCTTGGGCACCGTCTTGCCGTTGACGACGGCGATGTTCTGGGCCGATGCGGCCAGCGGCAGCAGCAGGGCGGTGGCAACTGCGACGACAGAGGCGCGGGCAGCAAGCGTCAAACGGGTCATGGGTGGGGCAATCTTCAGGGGGTGGGAGTGGTGGGCACACCCGGCGAGCGGGCGGCAAAGAAGTGCAACTGAAATGACGGTGCGCACAGGTGGGGGTTGAGCTGCCGGATCAGGCGGGATCGGGGCCTTGCGCCTCGATCGCCAACGCGTGGATGCCCTGGGGGATCACATCGCGCAAAGCATCATACACAAGCCGGTGCCGTGCCACCCGGCTCAAGCCGGTCATGCAATCGGCGACGATGTAGACCCTGAAATGCGAGCCTTCACCCGCGCCGGCATGGCCTGCGTGCAGGTGGCTCTCGTTGACCACCTCCAGGCGTTGCAACGGGCCGGGCTGCAGCGGCGTGAGGGCAGCGCGCAACACCGATTCAATCTTTTGGGGGCTGGGGCCTGCGCTCATGTCATTCCTTGGCCGGCACGCTGTCGCCTTCGGGCAGGTGACGACTGATGTAGAGGCCCTGGCCGAGTGTGAACAGCAACATCAGGCCGATGCCGCCGAACAGCTTGAAATTGACCCAGGTGCTGGTACTGAAGTTGTAGGCCACCCAGAGGTTGAGCACGCCCATCGCTGCAAAAAATACCACCCAGGCGATGCCCAGTCGCTTCCAGACCGCATCGGGCAATTGCATCTGCTCGCCAATCATCAGCTTGAGCAGGTTCTTGCCCAGCAGCGTCTGGCTGATCAGGAACGACAAACCCATCGCCCAGTACAGGCCGGTGGGCTTCCATTTGATGAAGGTCTCGCTGTGCAGCCAAACCGTGAGTCCGCCCAGCACCACCACCAGGCCCAGGCTGATCCACAGCATCAGGTCTACCTTCTTGCCGCGCGCCTTGAGCCAGGCCACTTGGGCCAGCGAGGCAATCACCACCACCACGGTGGCCAGCATCACGGGCGCCTCGGTGAGGCCCACAGTCCCACCAGCCACCATCCAGCCCAGGTGCTCGGTGGCAAAGGCGGCAGCCCACTCCTTGTGGGACTCGGTGTACTTGAAGGTGCCGAAAAACAGCAGGATCGGCAAGAAATCTAACAGCAGTTTCATGCGGTGGGCAGTGTAGCGGGCGCCTGTTGCCCGCCGATCAGACCGGTGTGAAGGGGGGCACTGTCGACATCCTGGCTGCTGGACTCGCGCTTGGCCGTCGGGGCTCTTTTGTGAACCAGGTTCATGACGAGCAGGACACTTCGAGTTGGTGGGCCCAGTCGGGCGGCAGCGCGGCGTAGGCGGCTGGAGCATCGGGCTGTTCGTCGTATGGCGCTGCCAGAACTTTGTGCAAGCGATCAAGCTCGCTGAAATCTCCGGCCTGGGCCGACCGGATCGCCGATTCGGCCAGGTGGTTGCGCAGCACGAACTTGGGGTTGGCACGGTCCATTCGAGCAGCCCGATCGGCATCCACACTGGCCTCCCAGCGCAGGCGCTGGGCGTAGCGGGCGGCCCAGGCCGTGAACTTGGCAACATCTATGAATTGGTCTTGCAGCGCGGCGTTTTCAGCACCCTCGGCGCAGGAGAACCGGCTCAGCAAGCGCATCGTGATCGTGTAATCCGTGCGGTCTTGTGCCATCAGGCGCAACAGGTCGTCGAACAGGTCGGCATCATCGGCGTGGTCTACCGTTAGCCCCAGCTTGGCCCGCAAGCGGGCCTGCAAGGTCTCGGCAAATACCGACTTGTAGGGCTCCATCGCCGCTTTGAGCGCATCGATCGGGTCGCCGCCACCGCAGTTGGCGGCAGTCACCAGCGGCTGCAGGCCTTGTGCCAGCGCATGCAGGTTCCAGAAAGCGACGTTGGGCTGGCGCGAAAACGCGTAGCGGCCCTGGTGGTCGCTGTGGTTGCAGATGTGGCTCGGGTCAAACGCGTCGAGAAAACCGAATGGGCCGTAATCAATGGTCAAGCCCAGGATCGACATGTTGTCGGTGTTCATCACGCCGTGGCAAAAGCCGACCGCCTGCCAGTCGGCCAGCAACACGGCGGTGCGGCGTGACACCGCCTCCAGCAAGGCCAGCGCCGGGTTGGGTGCGTGCTGGCAGTCAGGATAAAACTGCTCGACCACCGCATCGACCAGGGCTTGCAGCGCCTGGCTGTCGCTGGCGGTGTGGGCAAAGTGCTCGAAGTGACCGAAGCGGATGAAGCTGGGTGCGACGCGGCTGACCACCGCTGCGGTTTCCATCAACTCCCGCCGCACCGGCGCGGTTGAACCGACGATGGCCAGCGCCCGGGTGGTGGGGATGCCGAGCGCGGCCATGGCCTCCGAGCACAAAAACTCGCGGATCGACGATCGCAGCACCGCCCGGCCGTCGCCCATGCGAGAGTAGGGCGTCAGGCCGGCGCCCTTGAGCTGCAGTTCTTGCGCGCCAGCGGGGGTGTCGATTTCGCCCAACAGCAGCGCCCGGCCATCTCCCAGCTGCCCCGCCCACTGGCCAAACTGGTGACCGCTGTAGACGCTGGCGCGCGGGCTGCCGATGGGCGGCAAGGCATTGCCACCCAGCAGTGCCAGCGCGTCCGGGGTGTTCAGCCAGTCCGTCAGGCCCAGTTGGGTGGCCAAGCCGTCGCTGCGCGCCACCCAACGCAGGTTGGGCAGGGCGGCAGGCGGCAGTTCGGTGCCAAACCGTGGGCCCAGCCGGGCCATCAGCCCGGCGCAGCGCCACTGGGGCGCGGCAACTGCCCTGCCGTTGACATTGGGTTGATCTTGCACATTCATTGCCCAGATTGTCGGCTTTTGTGCTGGCTTCGTCCGGCCAGGCGCGGGAATCACCCCAAGCCAGCCGAGGCGGCAAAACGCGATACTCGCGCACCGGGCCGTGATGCCCTGATCGCGCCCCAGCATCGCGCCCTACCATCGCACTGTTGCACTGCGCCACACTGCGCGCCCACCCCTCCACCCCACCCTTCGAGGACACCATGCTCGGACAGATGCAAGACCATCCGCTGCTGATCTCCAGCCTGATCGAGTTTGCCGGCCGTCACCACCACGAGGCCCAGATCGTGTCGCGCCGGGTCGAGGGCGACCTGCACCGCTACACCTACGCCGACGCCGCCCGGCGTTCGCGCCAGGTGGCCAACGCGCTCGACAAGCTGGGCCTGGCTTTCAGCGACCGCGTCGCCACGCTGGCCTGGAACGGCTACCGCCACCTGGAGCTGTACTTCGGCATCACCGGCAGCGGCAGGGTGGTGCACACCGTTAACCCGCGCCTGCTGCCCGAGCAGATCGCCTGGATCGCCAACCATGCTGAAGACCAGGTGATGTGCTTCGACATGACGTTTTTGCCGATCGTCAAGGCAATCTGGTCCAAATGCACCACGGTCGAACACTGGATCGCGCTGTGTGACGCCGACAAGCTGCCGGCCGACACCGGTATCAAAGGTCTGCGCAGCTACGAAGCCTGGATCGCGGACGAGCCCGAGACTTACGCCTGGCCGCAGTTCGACGAGCGCAGCGCCGCCGCCCTTTGCTACACCAGCGGCACCACCGGCAACCCCAAGGGCGCGCTCTACAGCCACCGCTCGACCATGCTGCACGCCTTTGCCGGCGCGCTGCCCGACTCGCTGGGGCTGTCTTCGCGCGACGCCATCCTGCCGGTGGTGCCGATGTTTCACGTCAACGCCTGGGGCCTGCCGTACGGCGCGGCGATGACCGGCGCCAAGCTGGTTTTTCCGGGCGCGGCGCTGGACGGCAAATCGGTCTATGAGCTGATCGAGTCCGAGCAAGTGACGATGGCCGCCGGTGTGCCCACGGTCTGGCTGGGCCTGCTCAACCACACCGCGCAGCAGGGGCTCAAATTCACGACGATGACACGCACGGTGATCGGCGGCTCGGCCTGCCCGCCGGCGATGATCCAGACCTTTCGCGAAGACTACGGCGTCACGGTGATCCACGCCTGGGGCATGACCGAGATGTCGCCGCTGGGCACGGTGTGCACCTTGAAGCTGCACCAGACCTCGCTGCCCGAGGCGCAGCAGCTTGCCATCCTGGCCAAGCAGGGCCGGGCGGTGTTTGGCGTCGAGATGAAGATCGTTGACCCGGACGGCAAGGAACTGCCCTGGGATGGTCAGGCCAGCGGCGACCTGCTGGTCAAGGGGCCGTGGATCATCTCCGGCTATTTCAAGGGCGAGGGCGGTGACCCGCTGGTGGACGGCTGGTTTCCGACCGGCGACGTGGCGGCCATCGACACCGACGGGTTCTTGCAGATCACCGACCGCAGCAAGGACGTGATCAAGTCCGGTGGCGAGTGGATCAGCTCGATCGATGTCGAGAACATCGCGATGGGCCACCCAGCAGTGGCCATGGCCGCCTGCATCGCTGTGCCGCACCCGAAATGGGACGAACGGCCGCTGCTGGTGGTGATGAAAAAACCCGGCGCCCAGGCCACCGAGGCAGAAATCCTGGCGCACTTTGACGGCCGCATTGCCAAGTGGCAGGTGCCCGACGAGGTGGTGTTCATCGACAGCATTCCGCTGGGTGCCACCGGCAAGATGCAGAAGAACAAGCTGCGCGAGTTGTTCAAGTCACACAAGCTGGCTTCGGCCTGAGGTCAGTCGGGCGCGGTCACTGGCCACATCGGCAAAGCACTGCGCCGCCCGGGCCCACTCACCCGATTGACCTCGGTCAAGCCCCCGTCCCTCAGGGGATTTTTGCGGCTGGCGCATCGGCGACAGGCTTGTCTCGACAGCGACAAGTTCGTGGGGTTGTCCCTGAACCCCAAGCCCCCCGGCTTCCGTTACCGTTGCGCCCGTTGGTTGCACTGCACCATTTACTCCCGGAGATTGGTATGAGCTTGATTGGAAATTCATTGCGCCTGGCCCTGGCCAGCGGCCTGTTTTTGACCGCTGCGGCGGCCGTTGCCCAAAAGGGCGAAACCGTCAAGATCGGCTGGATCGATCCGCTGTCGGGCCTGATGGCGCCAGTCGGTCAGAACCAGCTCAAGAGCTACCAGTTCATGGCCGAGGTGTTCAACAAGAGCAACCCGGCCGGCGTCAAGTTCGAGATCGTGCCGATCGACAACAAGCTGAGCCCGCAAGAAAGCACCAACGCCGTCAAGAGCCTGACCGACCAGGGGGTGCGCTACATCGTGCAAGGCAACGGCTCGGGCGCTGCGCTGGCGATCATGGACGCGGTCAGCAAGCACAACGAGCGCAATCCTGGCAAGGAGGCGGTGTACCTCAACTACGCTGCGGTCGACCCTGACCTGACCAACGGCAAGTGCAACTACTGGCACTTCAGGCTGGACGCCGACACCTCGATGAAGATGGAGGCGCTGACCAGCTGGGTCAAGGACCAGCCCGACATCAAGAAGGTCTACCTGATCAACCAGAACTACGCCCACGGCCAGCAGGTCAGCCGCTTTGCCAAGGAGATCATGGCGCGCAAGCGGCCTGACGTGCAGTTTGTCGGCGACGACCTGCACCCCTTGGCCTCGGTGCGTGACTTTGCGCCCTACGTGGCCAAGATCAAGGCCTCGGGCGCCGACACGGTGATCACCGGCAACTGGGGCTCAGATTTGACCCTGCTGATCAAGGCCTCCAACGATGCCGGTCTGAACGTCAAGTTCCTGACCTACTACGCCAGTGTCACCGGCACGCCCACAGCGTTGGGTGCGGGTGCTGCCGGCCGGGTCTACCTGGTGGGCTATGCCGAAAGCAACATGCCGGGTGAAGTGGGCAAGGTGGCCAACGAGTTCAAGGCCAAGTTCAATGACGATTACTACACGCTGGCGGTGCACCACGCTTTCAACCTGCTGAGCACGGCAATGGCCAAGGTCAAGAGCACCGACCCGGTCAAGGTGGCCGCGGCGATGGAGGGCCTGAAGTTCAACAGCTTCAATGGTGAGGTGGAGATGCGCAAGGCCGACCACCAGTTGCAGCAAGGCCTGTATGTCGCAGTCTGGAAAAAGGCTGACGCCAAGAACCCGTACTCGGTGGAGAACACCGGCTACAGCTTCCAGAGCGTCAAGTACTACGCGCCCTACGTGGCCAGCACGCCCACCTCCTGCGCGATGAAGCGCCCGTAAACCGGGATTTGTTGCAGCGTCCAGCCCGGCGGAGCTGCCTCTGCCGGGCCTTTTTGCTTTTTTCAGGAGGCCCAGCGCACCGTGGACCAGATCCTCATCAACACCTTGAACGGCGTCAGCTCCGGGCTGCTGCTGTTCATGCTCAGCTCCGGGCTGACGCTGATCTTCAGCATGATGGGCGTGCTCAATTTTGCGCACGCGAGCTTCTACATGATTGGCGCCTATGTCGCCTACACCTTCACAGGCGTGTTCGGCTTCTGGCCGGCGCTGCTGCTGGCACCCTTGGCGGTGGGTCTGATGGGCGCGCTGTTCGAGCGCACCGCGCTGCGCCGCGCCCACAAGTTTGGCCATGTGCCTGAGTTGCTGATCACCTTCGGCCTGAGCTACGTGGTGCTGGAGGTGGTGCAGCTGATCTGGGGCCGTACGCCGCTGAACTTCAACCCGCCCGAGTTGCTGCAGGGCCCGGCCTTCACCATCATCCAAAGCCCGGGCTCGGGTCTGTCGTTTGTGCTCGGTGCGGCTGGAGATGCGCTGTGCCAGGGCGCGCAGTGTTCACGCTTCCCGATGACGCGGGCCTTCATGATGGGCGTGGCGCTGCTGATGCTGGTGGCCCTCTGGCTGCTGCTGACCCGCACCCGTATCGGCCTGGTGATCCAGGCCTCGCTGACACACCCTGAGGCGGTGGAGGCGCTTGGCCACAACGTGCCGCAGGTCTTCATGCTGGTGTTTGGCAGCGGCTGTGCGCTGGCCGGGCTGGCCGGGGTGATCGGCGGCATCACCTTCATCACCGAGCCGGCGATGGCGTCGGTGGTGGGCTCGATCATCTTCGTGGTGGTGGTGGTGGGCGGCATGGGCTCGCTGGCCGGCGCGTTTGCGGCCTCTATCCTGATCGGCCTGTTGCAGACTTTGCCGTTGACGGTGGACGCCTCGCTGGCCGACGCAGTCAACCGCCTGGGCGCATCGGTGGGCCCCACCACGCCGGGCTGGCCGCTGCTGCGCATCACGCTGGCGCAGGCCGCGCCGATCCTGCCGTATCTGCTGCTGGTGCTGATGCTGATCTTCCGGCCCAAGGGTCTGCTGGGCACACGGGAGGGATGAGGTGAGCTTGCCTACTTTGAGTTTGCGGCCGCGCTTCCCGCTGGGGGCCTGGTTGGTCTGGGGTGGCTTTGCGGCGGTGCTGGC
>JANYKR010000008.1 GCA_025358155.1 Betaproteobacteria bacterium | reverse complement strand
GTGGGTGTGTCGGTGGTCAACCAGAAGGGCAAGACCAAGCGCTTCGGTGGCCGCATCGGCCGTCGCGACCATGCCCGCAAGGCGTATGTGTCGTTGAAGCCGGGCCAGGAGCTCAACTTCTCCGGGGAGGCTGCGTAAGTCATGGCCGTCGTCAAAGTCAAACCCACTTCACCCGGCCGCCGTGCCGTGGTCAAGGTGGTGCACAAGCACCTGCACAAAGGCGCACCCGAGGCTTCATTGCTCGAGCCGCAAAAGCAGAATTCCGGCCGCAACAACAACGGTCACATCACGGTTCGCCACAAGGGTGGTGGTCACAAGCACCACTACCGCGTGGTCGACTTCGTGCGCAACAAGGACGGAATCCCGGCCAAGGTCGAGCGCATCGAATACGACCCGAACCGCACTGCCCATATCGCGCTGGTCTGCTACGCCGATGGCGAGCGCCGCTACATCATCGCCCCGCGCGGTCTTGAAGTTGGAGCCAAGCTGTTGAGCGGTGCCGAGGCGCCGATCAAGGCGGGCAACACGCTGCCGATCCGCAACATCCCGGTGGGCTCCACGATCCATTGCGTCGAGATGCTGCCCGGCAAGGGTGCGCAAATTGCACGCTCGGCCGGCACCTCGGTGACGCTGATGGCGCGTGAGTCGGTCTACGCCCAGGTGCGGTTGCGCTCGGGTGAGGTCCGCAAGATTCACATCGACTGCCGCGCGACCATCGGCGAAGTGTCGAACGAAGAGCACAACCTGCGCCAGTATGGCAAGGCCGGCGCCATCCGCTGGAAGGGCATCCGCCCGACCGTGCGCGGTGTGGCGATGAACCCGGTGGACCACCCTCACGGCGGCGGCGAAGGCCGTACCGGCGAGGGCCAGGCCCAGGTGTCGCCGTGGAACACGCTCACCAAGGGCTACCGCACTCGCAGCAACAAGCGCACACAGAGCATGATCGTGTCGCGGCGCAAGAAGTAAGGCATCCATCCATGGCACGCTCACTCAAAAAGGGTCCCTTCGTGGACCACCACTTGCAGGCCAAGGCTGAAAAAGCCGTGGCCAACAAGGACAAGAAGCCGATCAAGACCTGGTCCCGTCGTTCGACGATCCTGCCTGATTTCATCGGCCTCACGATCGCCGTTCACAACGGCAAGCAGCACATCCCCGTGTACGTGTCTGACCAGATGGTCGGCCACAAGCTCGGTGAGTTCGCGATGACCCGCACGTTCAAGGGTCACCCGGCGGACAAGAAGGCCAAGAGGTAAGCACGATGGAAACCAAAGCAATCGTGCGTGGCGTACGCCTGTCGGCCGACAAGGGCCGGCTGGTGGCCGACCTCGTGCGCGGCAAGAAGGTGGACCAGGCGCTCAACATCCTGGCTTTCACCCAGAAAAAGGCCGCCGGCATCGTCAAGAAGTGTCTGGAGTCCGCGATCGCGAACGCCGAACACAACGACGGCGCCGACATCGACGAGCTCAAGATCACGTCGATCTACATCGAGCAGGGTGCCACCCTCAAGCGTTTCTCGGCTCGCGCCAAGGGCCGTGGCAACCGCATCAGCAAACCCACCTGTCACATCTATGTGACGGTCGGTAACTGAAAAGGCGCAAGCAACATGGGACAAAAAATCCATCCGACCGGTTTCCGCCTGTCGGTTACCCGTGCCTGGGCCTCGCGCTGGTACGCCTCACGGCGCAACTTCGCAGGCATGCTGGCTGAAGACCTTGATGTTCGCGAGTACCTCAAGAAGAAGCTCAAGAACGCTGCCGTGTCGCGCGTGTTGATCGAGCGCCCCGCCAAGAACGCCCGCATCACCATTTACTCGGCACGGCCGGGTGTGGTGATCGGCAAGAAGGGCGAGGACATCGAGAACCTCAAGGCTGAACTGACCCGCCGCCTCGGCGTGCCAGTGGCTGTGAACATCGAAGAGGTGCGCAAGCCCGAAATCGATGCACAGCTGATCGCCGACTCGATCACCCAGCAGCTCGAAAAGCGCATCATGTTCCGCCGTGCCATGAAGCGCGCGATGCAGAACGCGATGCGTCTGGGCGCGCTCGGCATCAAGATCATGTCCTCCGGTCGGTTGAACGGTATCGAGATCGCCCGTTGCGAGTGGTACCGCGAAGGCCGGGTACCACTTCACACCCTGCGTGCCGACATCGACTATGGCTTTTCTGAAGCCAAGACCACCTACGGCGTCATCGGCTGCAAGGTCTGGGTTTACCGGGGTGACCATCTGGGCCGCGGTGACGCGCCGGGTGCCCGCCCCGAAGGCCAGGACGACGACCGTCGCCCGCGCCGGGGCCCGCGCCCTGGCGGCCCGGGTGCACCCGGTGGTCCGGACCGCCGCCCTGGTGGTCCGCGTCCCGGCTCGGACCGGGGTCTCCGCAGCGATGCGGCCCCCGCTGAGGCCCGGCCGGCTGAGATGGGTGCCGATGGCAAGCCAGTCGCCAAGCGCGTGCGCAAGGTGCCTGCACCTGGCACCGGCGCTGCATAAGGAGTTACAAACATGCTGCAACCAGCACGTCGAAAATTCCGCAAGGAACAAAAAGGCCGCAACACGGGTGTCGCCACCCGTGGCGCGAATGTGTCGTTCGGTGAATTTGGTCTCAAGGCCACCGAGCGCGGCCGCATCACGGCCCGCCAGATCGAAGCCGCTCGCCGGGCGATTTCGCGTCACATCAAGCGCGGTGGCCGTATCTTCATCCGCATCTTTCCGGACAAACCGATCTCCCAGAAGCCCGCAGAAGTGCGGATGGGTAACGGCAAGGGCAACCCGGAGTACTACGTGGCTGAGATCACGCCAGGCAAGGTGCTCTACGAACTGAACGGCGTGCCGGAAGCACTGGCCCGTGAGGCGTTTACGCTCGCGGCTGCCAAGCTGCCGCTGCGTTGCACGTTCGTCACGCGCATGCTCGGCGCATGAACACAGGGCAAACCATGACCAAAGCATCAGATCTCCGCGCCAAGGACGTTGCGGGCCTAGAAAAAGAGGTCACTGACCTCTTGAAGGCCCACTTCGGCCTGCGCATGCAAAAGGCCACGCAACAGTTGACCAACCACAACACGCTGGGCGAAACCCGCCGTGACATCGCTCGGGCCAAGACCATCCTGGTCGAGAAGAAGAAGGGAGCCGCCAAGTGAGCGAAGCCCAAACCAACGCTGTTGAAGTTTCCGCACCGGTGCCTGCCGTTGCCGTGGCAGCGCCTGTCGCCAAGAACACCCGTACCCTCGTGGGCCGGGTGGTCAGCGACAAGCGCAACAAGACGGTGACCGTGCTTGTCGAACGCCGGGTCACGCATGAGCTGTACGGCAAGATTGTCGGCCGCTCGCGCAAGTACCAGGCGCACGACGAAAAGGGTGAGTACCACACCGGTGACAAGGTCGAGATCGCGGAAGGCCGGCCGATCAGCAAGACCAAGTCCTGGGTGGTGACCCGCTTGCTGCAAAAGGCTGGCCTGGTTTAAGCCGCCCTTGCGACGGGGCTTTGCCGCCCTGTGCCAGTGATGAACGGTCGGAACGCTGAGATACTGGCGCCCGGCCGTTTTCCGTTGGGGTCACAAGCCGAATGTCGGCCAATTGCCGCAGCCAACGCCGTTTCTTGCCGGCCTCCTCCGGCCTCCTCAGGCCACCTCTGAACACAACCCGGACAACAACATGATCAAAGTAGGCGACAAGCTGCCAGCCGGCGTACTCAATGAATTTGTCGAGATCGAAGGCAATGGCTGTGCCATTGGCCCCAACAGCTTCGACATTGCTGCTGCCAGCAGCGGCAAGACCATTGCGCTGTTTGCGCTGCCGGGTGCGTACACGCCCACTTGCTCGGCCAAGCATGTGCCCGGCTATGTCGCCAATGCCGATGCGCTCAAGGCCGCCGGAGTGGACGAGATCTGGTGCGTGTCGGTCAATGACGCGTTCGTGATGGGCGCCTGGGGCCGCGACCAGCACACCCTGGGCAAGGTGCGCATGATGGCTGACGGCAGTGCCGACTTCACCAAGGCCACCGGCCTGACCCTGGACCTGACAGCACGCGGCATGGGCCTGCGCAGCAACCGCTACTCGATGCTGGTGGTCGACGGCGTGGTCAAGTCACTCAACATTGAAGGCCCCGGCAAGTTCGAGGTCAGCGACGCTGACACGATGCTCGGCCAGGCCAAGGCACAGCAAGCCTGAGCGAGTCGACCTGAGCTGCCGCTGTCCGCAGTACCTCGGGTTTTTACGGCAACAGCGCTTGACAGGCGCATAGACTGTCGGCCATAATCAACGCTTCGCCGGAGAGGGCGCTGGAGCAATCGCATTCAGTGACTCTTCGGATCCGCCCAAACAAGAGGGTGCGCACCGTGTGATGCGCACCGGATTGACGGGCCCAAGACTGACCGACTCGGACAGCGTGTGCCTGCAAGGCGCGCGCTGCCAGACGGGCCAAGTTGGGGACACAAATGATCCAAATGCAATCGCGACTCGACGTCGCTGACAACACTGGCGCCAAGTCGGTCATGTGCATCAAGGTGCTCGGTGGCTCGCGGCGTCGGTACGCTGGTATTGGCGACATCATCAAGGTGTCGATCAAAGAGGCCGCGCCGCGTGGCCGCGTCAAGAAGGGCGAGGTCTACAGCGCCGTTGTTGTGCGCACCGCCAAGGGCGTTCGGCGCCCGGACGGCTCGCTGGTCAAGTTCGACGGCAACGCCGCCGTGTTGCTCAACGCCAAGCTGGAGCCGATCGGCACCCGCATCTTCGGCCCGGTCACGCGCGAGTTGCGCACCGAGCGCTTCATGAAGATTGTGTCGCTGGCGCCGGAAGTGCTGTAAGCACCTGGCCGCATCTAGCCAAAGGACTCAAGAGCCATGAACAAGATTCGCAAAGGCGACCAGGTCATTGTTTTGACCGGCCGCGACAAGGGCAAGCGGGGCGCCGTGGCGTCGCGTGTCGACGATGACCATGTCATCGTTGAAGGCATCAACATGGTTAAAAAGCATGTGAAGCCGAATCCGATGAAGGGTACGACGGGTGGCGTGGTCGACAAGACGATGCCGATCAACCAATCCAATGTCGCGATCTACAACGCCGCGACGGGCAAAGGTGACCGGGTAGGCGCAAAGATTCTTGCCGATGGCAAGAAGGTGCGCATCTACAAGTCTACCGGCGAAGAGATCAAGGCCTAAGGCCAAGGAAGACTGGGGATCCACATGGCTCGTCTGCAACAGTTTTACCGCGAAAAGGTCGTTCCCGATCTGGTCGCGAAGTTCGGCTACAAGTCGGCAATGCAAGTGCCGCGCCTGACCAAGATCACGCTCAACATGGGTGTGAGCGAGGCGGTCGCCGACAAGAAGGTCATGGACCATGCGGTCAACGACCTGACCAAGATTGCCGGCCAGAAGCCGGTGGTGACCAAGTCGCGCAAGCCCATTGCGGGCTTCAAGATTCGCGAGAACCTGGCCATCGGCTGCATGGTGACGCTGCGCGGTGTGCAGATGTATGAATTTCTTGACCGCTTTGTGACCATCGCGCTGCCGCGGGTTCGCGACTTCCGGGGTATCTCGGGTCGTTCGTTCGATGGCCGTGGCAATTACAACGTCGGCGTGAAAGAGCAGATCATCTTCCCGGAAATCGAGTACGACAAGATCGACGCGATCCGGGGCATGAACATCAGCTTCACGACCACTGCGCAATCGGACGACGAGTGCAAAGCACTGCTCTCTGCCTTCCGCTTTCCGTTCAAGAACTGAGGTGACCTGTGGCTAAACTTTCCCTCATTCAACGTGAAGAAAAGCGCGAGAAGCTCGTCGCCAAATTCGCCAAGAAATACGCTGAATTCAAGGCCATCTCGAACGACGCCAAGAAGTCGGACGAAGAGCGCTACCTAGCCCGGCTGGAGCTGCAAAAGCTGCCCCGCAATGCCAACCCGACGCGCTTGCGCAACCGCTGTGGTCTGACGGGCCGTCCCCGTGGCACGTTCCGCACTTTCGGCCTCGGCCGCAGCAAGATACGCGAACTCGCTTTCAAGGGCGACATTCCTGGTGTCACCAAGGCCAGCTGGTAAGCGGCTCGAGCAGGAGAATTCACAATGAGCATGAGTGATCCCATCGCCGACATGCTGACTCGCATCCGCAATGCGCAGTTGGTACAGAAGGCGGTTGTGTTGATGCCTTCGTCGAAGGTCAAAGTCGCTATCGCCCAAGTCCTCCAGGACGAGGGCTATATCGACGGCTTCAAGGTCAAGGTCGACGGCGCCAAGAGCGTTCTCGAGGTGGTTTTGAAGTACTACGCCGGCAAGCCGGTGATTGAGCGCATCGAGCGTGTCAGCCGTCCTGGCCTTCGGGTCTACAAGGGTTGCGACGCGATTCCGCAGGTCATGAACGGCCTGGGTGTGGCGATTGTCACCACCCCCAAGGGCGTGATGACCGACCGCAAGGCTCGCCAGACCGGTGTCGGTGGCGAAGTGCTTTGTTACGTGGCCTGACCGGCGAAGGAGAGACAAAATGTCCCGCGTTGGAAAGATGCCGATTACCGTCCCGCAAGGCGTGGACGTCGAGATCGCTGCCCACCAGATCATCGTCAAAGGCGCCCTGGGCACCCTGACCCGTGCTGCCAATGCACTGGTGACGATCGAGAAGAAGGGTTCAACGATCACCCTGGCTCCGGCCAACACCAGCACCGAAGCCAATGCGATGAGCGGCACGATGCGTGCGCTGATCAACAACATGGTCAACGGTGTGAGCAAGGGCTTCGAGAAGAAGCTGAGTCTGGTTGGCGTGGGTTTTCGGGCCCAGGCCCAAGGCGCCAAGCTCAACTTGCAAATCGGGTTCTCCCATCCGGTGGTCAAAGACATGCCTGCCGGTATCACGGTGGCCTGTGCCACCCAGACCGAGATCCTGATCAAGGGCGCAGACCGCCAAGTCGTCGGACAGATCGCTGCGGAAGTTCGCGCCATCCGTCCGCCCGAGCCCTACAAGGGCAAGGGCATCCGCTACGCCGATGAGCGCGTGGTGCTGAAGGAAACGAAGAAGAAGTAAGGAGCAACAAAAATGCTGACCAAGAAAGAACAGCGCCTGCGTCGCTCCCGCCAGACCCGCATCCGTATTGCCAACCAAGGCGCAGTGCGTTTGTCGGTCTTCAGGTCCAACCTTCACATCTACGCCAGCGTCATCTCCGACGACGGCTTGCGGGTGGTGGCATCGGCCTCGACCGCCGAAAAAGAAGTCCGCGATCAAATCGGCAAGGACAAAGGCGGCAACACCGCCGCCGCCGCAATCGTGGGCAAGCGGGTCGCCGAAAAGGCAATCGCCGCCGGTGTCTCGAAGGTGGCCTTCGACCGCTCTGGCTTTGCCTACCACGGCCGCGTCAAGGCGCTGGCCGAGGCGGCACGTGAAGCCGGCCTGCAGTTCTGAGCGCCGCACTGACAGTAATCAGGAATAAGCAACATGGCAAAGTTTCAACCCCGTGCCCAGACCGAAGCCAATGAGGACGGTCTCAAGGAAAAGATGATTGCGGTCAACCGCGTCACCAAGGTCGTCAAGGGCGGCCGTACCCTGAGCTTCGCTGCGCTGACCGTGGTCGGTGATGGCGATGGCCGCATCGGCATGGGCAAGGGCAAGGCCAAGGAAGTGCCGGTCTCGGTCCAGAAGGCGATGGACGATGCCCGGCGTGGTCTGTTCAAGGTAGCGCTGCGCAATGGCACCGTGCACCACAACGTGCGTGGCGAGCATGGCGCGGCCAAGGTGTTGTTGGCGCCGGCCGCTCCTGGCACCGGCATCATCGCGGGTGGCCCGATGCGCGCTGTTTTCGAGGTGATGGGTGTCACCGACATCGTTGCCAAGAGCCTGGGTTCAAGCAACCCGTACAACATGGTGCGTGCCACGCTGGACGCACTCAGGCGCTCGACCACCGCTGCCAATGTGGCAGCCAAGCGCGGCAAGACCGTTGAAGAAATCTTCAACTGATCTGGCGCTGAGCTGTGCCTGAAGTAGCGCTTACGGAGAACACCATGGCGGACACGATGCAAGAAGTATCGAAAGAAAAGAAGACCCTCAAGGTCAAGCTCGTCAAGAGCCCGATCGGCTGCAAAGCCACGCACAAGGCGACCGTTCGCGGTCTGGGCTTGCGCGGTGTCAACAGCGAGCGTGTGCTCGAGGACACGCCGGCCGTTCGCGGCATGATCAACAAGATCGCCTACCTGGTCGCAGTGCTGTAAAGCACGCCGCCGGTCGCAAGGATTTCAACATGCAACTCAACACCATCAAGCCGGCCGCCGGCTCCAAGACTGCCCGTCGCCGTGTAGGGCGTGGCATCGGCTCGGGCTTTGGCAAGACTGCTGGCCGCGGTCACAAGGGCCAGAAATCTCGAGCCGGTGGGTTCCACAAGGTCGGCTTTGAAGGCGGCCAAATGCCGTTGCAGCGTCGCCTGCCAAAGCGCGGGTTCAAGTCGCAAAACCTGAAGTTCAACGGTGAGATCAATCTGAACGATCTGCAGATGCTCGGACAGGATGAGGTTGATCTGGTCATGCTCAAGGCGGCTCACCTGGTGGGTCAATTGGTCAAGCACGTCAAGGTGATCAACACCGGCGAGCTGACAATCAAGGTGATGCTCAAAGGCATTGCAGCCACGGCCGGTGCAAAGGTGGCCATCGAGGCTGCCGGCGGCGCCCTGGCCTGATTTGTGATTTAAAAGGTCATCGTTTTGGCAACTTCAGCAAACCAGCTGGCCAAGAGCGGCAAGTTCGGCGATTTGCGTCGCCGGCTGGTGTTCTTGCTGCTGGCTCTGGTGGTTTACCGGCTCGGCGCACACATTCCCGTACCCGGTATTGACCCCAACCAGCTGCAGCAGTTGTTCAAGGGACAGCAGGGCGGCATCCTGAACCTGTTCAACATGTTCTCGGGCGGTGCGCTGCAGCGGTTCACGGTGTTTGCGCTGGGGATCATGCCGTATATCTCGGCGTCAATCATCATGCAGTTGATGACTTATGTCGTTCCGACCCTTGAATCCCTCAAGAAGGAGGGCGAGTCGGGTCGTCGCAAGATCACTCAGTACACCCGTTATGGCACTTTGGGCCTGGCCTTGTTTCAGAGTCTGGGCATTGCCTTGGCGCTGGAGGGTTCGTCGGGTCTGGTGATCCACCCGGGCTTTGGTTTCCGCATGACGACGGTGGTGAGCCTGACCGCAGGAACGATGTTTTTGATGTGGCTGGGTGAGCAGATCACCGAGCGGGGCTTGGGTAACGGTATTTCGATCTTGATCTTTGGTGGTATTGCAGCAGGTTTGCCGGGCGCTATCGGTGGTTTGTTCGAGCTGATCCGGACGGGTGCCATGAGCATCGTTGCGGCGATCCTGATCATTGCGGTGATGGTTTTTGTGACCTTCGCTGTCGTTTTTGTCGAACGCGGGCAGCGAAAGATACTGGTCAATTACGCGAAGCGCCAGGTCGGCAACAAGGTCTACGGCGGGCAATCGTCGCACCTGCCGCTGAAGCTCAACATGTCGGGCGTGATCCCGCCGATTTTCGCGTCGTCAATCATCTTGCTGCCAGCGACTGTGGTGGGTTGGTTTGCCACGGGTGAAGGGATGCGCTGGTTGAAGGACATCTCCTCTGCGCTTTCGCCGGGTCAGCCGATCTACGTCTTGCTGTATGCGGCGATGATCATCTTCTTCTGCTTCTTCTACACTGCGCTGGTGTTCAACAGCAGAGAGACGGCGGACAATCTGAAAAAGAGCGGCGCGTTCATACCAGGCATACGGCCGGGTGATCAGACCGCCAGGCATATCGACAAGATCCTTTCACGGTTGACGCTGGCTGGGGCGATCTACATCACGGCGGTTTGCTTGCTGCCTGAGTTTCTGGTCTTGAAGTACAACGTGCCGTTTTATTTTGGCGGCACGTCCCTGTTGATCATCGTGGTGGTGACGATGGACTTCTGGGCTCAGGTGCAGAGCTACGTGATGAGTCAGCAGTATGAATCGCTGTTGAAGAAGGCCAATTTCAAGGCAAGTTAATATTGTGCATTCAGGCGGCGCAGGCTGGTTCCGACGCCTTTTTATTTGAGTCGCGCTGAGATTCCGCAGAGTTCGGATCAAGCGCTAAAGGAGAAGACGATGAAAGTCTCTGCATCGGTCAAGAAGATGTGCCGGAACTGCAAGGTCATCCGCCGCAAAGGTGTGGTTCGTGTGATATGCACCGACCCGCGCCACAAGCAGCGCCAGGGCTGAGCCCCGCCGCCGCATCTAGCAGATAGAGGAACACCATGGCACGCATTGCTGGCATCAACATTCCGCCGCACAAACACGCTGAAATCGGCCTGACGTCGATTTTCGGTATCGGTCGCACGACGGCGCAGAAAATTTGCGTCGCGGTCGGTATCGACTTGTCCAAGAAGATCAAGGACCTGACCGACGGCGATCTTGAAAAGATTCGGGACGAGGTCAACAAGTTGACGATCGAGGGCGACCTGCGCCGCGAGATTTCGATGAACATCAAGCGGCTGATGGACCTGGGCTGCTACCGCGGCTTGCGCCATCGCCGTGGCCTGCCGATGCGCGGCCAGCGCACCCGCACCAACGCGCGTACCCGCAAGGGCCCGCGTAAGGGCGCTGCCGCGCTCAAGAAATAAGCCCCGAACACCGCTGACCGAGATATTCAATGGCCAAAGCACCTGCCAATACCGCGGCACGCCGCGTGAGCAAGAAAATCCGCAAAAACATTGCGGACGGTATTGCCCACGTGCATGCCTCGTTCAACAACACCATCATCACCATCACTGACCGCCAGGGCGGCTCGCTCGCCTGGGCTTCGTCGGGTGGCCAGGGTTTCAAGGGCTCGCGCAAGTCGACGCCGTTTGCCGCCCAGGTTGCCGCGGAAGTGTGTGGCCGTGCTGCGCAAGAGCAGGGTATCAAGAACCTGGACGTGCGGATCAAGGGCCCCGGTCCGGGCCGAGAGTCGTCGGTACGTGCCTTGGCCGCGCTCGGCATCCGCATCAACTCGATCAGCGATGTCACGCCTGTTCCGCACAACGGCTGCCGGCCGCAAAAGCGCCGCCGCATCTGAGCTTGTTCTGCTCGGGGCGTGAACGCCCTATAATTAAAAGTTTTCCGTCAGCCGGCGGGTGCTCAGCATCTGCCGGCAATTTCGTTGAGGTTTCGTGCTGGGGTCAGCGTTCTTGCCACACAAGGCGCGCCCGGTCTCCTGGCCTTGACGATCAAGCCCACCGTCTGTGCGACAGCCGTACCGTCCGCCAGACTCGCGCGACCTAGCCTCGCGTCAGATATTCAAAGAGGACAAAACGTGGCACGTTATCTGGGACCCAAGGCCAAACTGGCCCGCCGTGAAGGCACCGATCTTTACCTGAAGAGCGCCCGCCGCTCGATCAGCGACAAGTCCAAGTTCGAGACCAAACCGGGGCAGCACGGCCGTACTTCTGGTCAGCGCACCTCCGATTTCGGTCTGCAGCTGCGCGAGAAGCAAAAAGTCAAGCGCATGTACGGCATTCTGGAACGCCAGTTTCGCCGCTACTTTGCCGAAGCCGAGCGCCGCAAGGGCAACACCGGTGCGAACCTGCTGTTTTTGCTGGAGTCGCGCCTGGACAACGTTGTCTACCGTATGGGCTTTGGCTCAACCCGCGCCGAGGCCCGTCAGCTGGTGTCGCACCAGGCGCTGCTCGTCAACAACAAGCCGGTCAATATCCCGTCGTACCTGGTCAAGGCCGGTGACGTGATTTCGGTTCGCGAGAAGTCGAAGAAGCAGCTGCGCGTGACCGAATCATTCAAGCTGGCCGACTCCATCGGCATGCCTGACTGGGTTCAGGTCGACGGCGCCAAGCTCGAAGGCGTGTTCAAGAAGGTGCCGGACCGGGACCAATTTGGCGCCGAGATCAATGAGTCGCTGATCGTCGAGCTGTACTCGCGCTGATTTGGCACTGAACTGACGCTGACGCGCGGTCGCATGGCCGCTGCGTCCACCCTTGTGCAGGCTTGCCGGGCACGGCACGAGGTGTTTTTTGCCCGGCATGGTCCGTCAGCCTTATCGGTGTAACGAGCCGAGGGTATTGAGAGGAACAGGATTCGATGCAAACCAATCTGCTGAAACCCAAAGCTATCCACGTTGAGCCCCTGGGCAACAACCGCGCCAAAGTCACCCTTGAGCCATTCGAGCGTGGCTACGGCCATACGCTGGGCAACGCGCTCCGTCGCGTGTTGCTGTCCTCGATGGTGGGCTACGCTCCTACCGAAGTGACCATTGCTGGCGTGCTGCATGAGTACTCCACGATCGACGGCGTGGCCGAAGACGTGGTCCACATCATGCTGAACCTGAAGGGTGTGGTCTTCCGGTTGCACAACCGTGACGAGGTGACGCTGGTGGTGCGCAAGGAGGGTGAAGGCCCGGTCACCGCGCGCGACATCCAGGTGCCGCACGACGTCGAGATCATGAATCCTGAGCACGTCATCGCCCACCTGGCGCAAGGCGGCAAGCTCGACATGCAGATCAAGGTCGAAAAGGGCCGTGGCTACGTGCCGGGCAACATGCGCCGCTACGGCGATGAGCCGACCAAGTCGATCGGCCGCATCGTGTTGGATGCGTCTTTTTCGCCGGTACGCCGGGTCAGCTATGCGGTTGAGAACGCCCGCGTTGAGCAGCGCACTGATCTTGACAAGCTGGTGATGGAGATCGAGACCAACGGCGCTGTATCGCCCGAAGAGGCCATCCGCGCGTCGGCCCAGATCCTGGTTGAGCAGCTGGTGGTGTTTACCAACATGACGCCGAACGAAGGTTCGGCGGTGTTCTCGCCTGACCGTCCGAAGGACAACCACGACCCGATCCTGCTGCGTCCGGTCGATGAGCTGGAGCTGACGGTTCGTTCGGCCAATTGCTTGAAGGCCGAGAACATCTACTACATCGGCGACCTGATCCAGCGCACCGAGACCGAGCTGCTCAAGACGCCGAACCTGGGCCGCAAGTCGCTCAACGAAATCAAGGAAGTGCTGGCTTCGCGCGGGCTCACGCTTGGCGCGCGGCTGGAAAACTGGCCTCCGCAAGGCCTGGACAAGCGCTGATACAGCGCTGAGATCCGACACCGCCGGCCATTTGGCCTGAGTGCAAGCCCCGGTACCTGACACGGCCGGGGTTCAATAATCAAAGGGTATCACCATGCGTCACCGTAACGGACTCCGAAAACTCAACCGCACCAGCGAGCACCGCGCTGCCATGCTGCGCAACATGTGTGTCTCGCTGCTTCAGCATGAGGCCATCAAGACCACACTGCCCAAGGCCAAGGAATTGCGCCGGGTGGTCGAACCCCTGATCACGATGGGCAAAAATCCTACGGTGGCCAACCACCGGCTCGCGTTTGCGCGCTTGCGTGACCGCGACATCGTGATGAAGCTGTTCAAAGAGATCGGCCCGCGCTACCAGACCCGGCCGGGGGGTTACACCCGCATCCTGAAGATGGGTTTCCGGGTGGGTGACAACGCGCCGATGGCTTTTGTCGAGTTGGTAGACCGGCCTGATCTGTCGGGCGATGCCGCTCCGGAGGCTTCGGGCGATTGAGCCCAGGGCGTGCAGCGCGGCTTGCGCGCCTCTGCCAAAAAAAGCCAGCCTCAGTGCTGGCTTTTTTTTGCGCGAAGTTTCTGTGCAATTGTTATTTGCGCTGCTGTTGGTCTGGAACCTCCACCTGCAACAAGAATCAGCCAGCCATGCCTGCCACGATGCTTGCCGCCCTGATTGACCTGCTTTGCTGTTGCGTCGGTGCCCGTGGGCGCGCCTGTGCAGCATTTCTGGTATGCCTGCTCGCGGCTCCACCGCTGCTGGCAGCGGATGACTTTCTCGCTCCAGAGCAAGCCTTCAAGGTTACCGCCCGTATGGTTTCGGGGGAACGTCTGGAGGTAACACTGCGCGTCGCAGCGGGCTACTACCTCTACCGGGATCCGTTTCGCTTCAGCGCGGAGGGCGCGCAGTTGGGCGCTGCAGAGATACCTGCGGGAAAGCAGAAGTTTGATGAAAACTTCCAAAAGACTGTCGAGACCTACCGGGGTGATGTCCGCATCGGCTTGCCGGTCCAGCCCACAAAAGCGCCGTTCACCTTGACAGTGGTGTCTCAGGGCTGCGCCGACGCCGGCTTGTGTTACCCACCCATGACGACGGAACTGCGCCTCAATCCCGCAGCTTTGCCGGCATCAGGGCCGGCACCAGCTCAGCTCACGGCGTCAGAGCAAGGCTGGTTGGATGGCGCGTTGATGGACCGTGTTTTACGCGGCGGGCAATTGTGGCAGGTGGTCGCATTTTTCTTTGGTATGGGCGTGTTGTTGTCGCTCACCCCTTGTGTATTGCCGATGCTGCCGATTCTGTCTTCGTTGATCGTCGGCGTAGAGCGGCGGCCCACGCGTTGGCGTGGGTTGGCTTTGGCCGCTTCCTACTCGTTGGGCATGGCCTTGGTGTACACCGCAATGGGTCTGGCTGCCGGGCTGGCTGGCGAAGGCTTCGCGGCGGCCATGCAGACACCTTGGGTGATCGGTGGGTTTGCGGTGATGTTGGCGGTTTTTGCGCTGTCGATGTTCGATGTGTACGAGTTGCGTTTGCCGTCCCGGTTCACCGGACAACTGACCGACCACTGCAACCGTTTGCCCCCTGGCCGAGTGCTGGCCGTGTTCGCGATGGGCGGTGTGTCGGCCCTGATCGTCAGCCCCTGCGTCACCGCTCCTCTGGCAGGTGCCCTGCTGTTCATCAGCCAGAGCGGCGACGTGCTGCAGGGCGGCCTGGCGTTGTTTGCGATGGCCGCTGGCATGAGCGTGCCCTTGCTGCTGCTGGGGGCATCGGCCGGCCGGTGGGTGCCGAAGGCCGGCGCCTGGATGCATGGCGTCAAGCGCTTGTTCGGGCTGCTGATGCTGGGTGTGGCGCTCTGGGTCGCACAGCCTGTGTTGCCGATCGCCTTTGTGCTCGGGCTCTGGGGCTTGTTGTTGTTGCTGACAGGCTTTTTGCTCAAGCCCTTTTCAGCTCATATTCACCACCGCCATGCGCTGCGCCTGGGCGTGCAACGTGCGCTGGGGATTGCCGCGTTGACCCTGGGTGTAGTGCAACTGGTGGGCGCGGCGTCTGGCGGCCGCGACCCTTTGCGTCCTTTGGCGCATTTGGGCTCTGGGCGGGACAGCGTCGGTGCTGCCCCTGTGTTTCAGCCCGTGCGCAGCGAGGCCGACCTGGATGCTGCGCTCAAGTCCGCCGCCGGTCGGCCTGTGATGCTCGACTTTTATGCGGACTGGTGTGTGTCCTGCAAGGAAATGGAGCGGTTCACCTTCAGCGAGGGATCGGTTTCCTTGCGCTTGCAGCCTGCATTGCTGTTGAAAGCTGATGTCACTGCGAACACCGAAATGGACCGTGCCCTGCTTCGTCGATTCAAGCTGTTCGGACCACCCGGCACCTTGTTCTTTGACCCGCAAGGTCAGGAGATCGTCAGTGCCAGGGTGGTGGGCTTTCAAGGGGTACGGCGCTTCAGCGAATCGCTTTCCAAGGTCGGTCTCTAGCCTGGAGTTGGTTTGAAGCGACCCTGCATTGCCGTATGTTCGCCGCAGCGCAGCAATCGCCGGTTGGTTGTGCTACACTTATGGATCAGTCGCGGGGTGGAGCAGCCTGGTAGCTCGTTGGGCTCATAACCCAAAGGTCGCAAGTTCAAATCTTGCCCCCGCAACCAACAGAGTCGAAAGACACCTAAACCGCTGTCAGCGTTGAGCTTTCAGCGGTTTTTGCTTTTCGGGTCTTCAAGGGCCGGTGCGCCACCGAGTGCGCCACCATGCCCGCGATCATTATTCCCCGGCTCTACCGCAACCGCTGCGGCGTCTGGTGCTTTCGGCTGAGATGTGGGACTGCGGACAGCCGGGTCAGCTTGGGCACCAAGGACGCGTTGGCCGCCCATATGATGGCTGCCAAGATCAACGACGCCATAGAGGCGGCGAGGGCGTTGGGGATGAGCCAGAAGAACCCGAAGCTGTCCGACCTGAACATCGACCTGGCGGCCTTGCGCCGCTATGAGCTGGACCTTCGCAACGGGGTGGCCAAGGCGAGCGACGCGCAGGACCACGCAAGGATGATGGAGGCCATCGACCG
>JANYKR010000295.1 GCA_025358155.1 Betaproteobacteria bacterium | reverse complement strand
GTTGGCGATCCCGCTGGGTGGGTGGGCTTGTGGGCCGACGGCCATTCGCCACGCCGCATGATGGTCGCCGCCGAAGCGCTGTGCGCACTGTCGCCGGCGCTGCTGGCGGCGGCCGATGCATCAGCAGCCAGACTTCTTCGCCTGCGGCTTGCGGGTAGCGCACCCGCAGGACTTCCGGCTTCTCGGCTGAGGCAGGTTCAATGCCGTGCCGGGGGTGCGATGCCTTCGCAAAAGCAACATTCGGCGCCCATGCCGGCAAAGGTCGATCACATCCTCAAAACCGTGGTCTGCATCGATGGCGGCCCGTGATGGACCCCGGCGGTCTGCAAGACAAGGTGCCGCTGTCCGCAGCGCGCGAGTTCAAGACTGCGGAAAATATCCCGCGATGTCAGTCTTTTTAGGCGATGCGCAGATCGCGTTGGACGCCAGTCGCCCGCTCATCACGGCGGCCAGCGCCTCCCACCGTTTTTCATGGCCGGTCCACGCTCAATTCCTTGGCACGTTCGGCCACTTGCACTGCAGCATCCCGCGCCAGCACTGAAGCCATCACCTGCTCGACGCAAGCGCGCCGGGCGCTGCTGCCCAACCCTTTGTCGCAGCGTGCCAGCAGCGCTAGGTTGGCATCGGTAGGCTGCAGCCAGGGCAGGCTTGAGGACGAATGGAACATCGCGAGCAACACGCCCGACAGTACGGCGTTGACCGCCACCGTCGCAACCACAGCCACTGCACGCTGGATCAAGCGTTGCTTGATCGAATACTCCGAACCGTAGGACATGATCTTCTCCTGCAAGTCGTTGACTACCGGCGGCTGTTACGCCGCCATCGCCTGCGCCGGCGCACTGCGCAGCGCTGGCATACCCCGCTGCTGCGCTGCCTGGCGGCGCAATGCGCTGGGTACCATGGGCACTTCGGCGGCCCGGATCAGCACGCCTTCGATGTTGCGCACGCCAAACTTGGTGCGGATCGATGCGATCTGGGTGCGCACGGTCGACAGCGACACACCACCGGCGGCAGCAATGTCGCGGGGCGAGATGTCATCGACCAGGCCGCCAAGCACCCGCCGTTCCGCGTAGGTCAGGCCATAGACGCCGGACAGCATCTCCAGGCCCAGCATCGAGCAAGCGCCTCGTCTGCCCAGCACCAGCATCAAGAGCGGCTCGGCGTCGCTGCCCATGGCCAACGGCACCACCGCTACCATCAAGCTGTCGCCGCCGTTGGTCAGCGTCAGCAGCTGACGTACGCCCTTGGCAGCCGCCTTGCTCAAGGCTGCGTCCAGCCCGGAGTTCGTGGCACCGGTGCAGCGCAGGCGCTGGCCCTGCCGGCGAAGCACACACTCGCTGGCCAGCTCCTGATCGGCCGCAGGGTTGGCAAACTGCAACTGGCCGTGCCTGTCGCAGACGATCAGGCCAAGCGCGATCTCGTCGAGCAAAGCGGCGCGCAAGCGCTGGTGCAGCGACGCTGTGGTGGCACCCGGGTGCGGATCGATGGGGGCAAAGGCCGCCGACGGGGACGGGACGGAAAGGTAGGCAAAACTGTTCATGAGCGGCTCCTGGTTGTTGTGGGCGATGGTTGAAACCACGCATCCACAATGTCGCGCCAGCAAGCCTTCGCTGTCCTTTGCCAGTCTGAAACTGTGCCTAAACGTTACTAAACCGGTGGCAGTCGCGGCGTGCTTGCCTCGCTCAGCTCAGGCCGACGACGGACCCGAGCTGCCACGCCAGTGCGGCGCCAAGTCTGCATCGGCCGGGTCGCAGCGCCGCGGCAACGCCGCATCAACGCCGCGTCAACGGCGATCAGCGCTGCGTCAATGCCGCATCAAGGCCGCAGCCGCATGCCCGCCGCCAGATGCCGCCAGGGCAGATCTGCCGGATCGGCCGCCATCGGTCCGGCCGCCTTGGCCACCAGCACCTGGCTGGCGATGGGCTGGAAGTCGGCGCGGAAATGGTTGGAGCTTTTGACGACGATGATGCGCATGGCCTCGGGCTGGATGCCCACCATGCGCAGCAGCTCGCGGTCCAGCAGTTGCTTCTTGCCGCTGACCACGGCCACCCGGATACCTTCGATTTCCAGACAGGCGCAGGCGCCGAGCTGCACGGTCAGGCCGGTCATCATCGGCCCGGTCAGGGTGCAGGCGCCGTCGCTCAGCGCCAGCACCTTGAAGCGGCCGCTTACCGGCGGATCGCTGGGCTGGCCGGTGAAAGTGGGCACCGCGGTGCCGAGAGCCAGCTCGATCTCTGCACCCACCCCGGCTGCCATCGCCGCACGGGCTGCTGCAGCGTCAAACATCAGGCCCAGCGCAACTTGGCCGGGATAGCGCTGGCCGGCGCCCTGGGCCAGCAGCGCATGCAGCAGGCCGGTGGTGTTGCTGTCGCCACCGGCGCCGGGGTTGTCCTGGGTGTCGGCGATCACCACGGGTTTGTCGGCAGACTCGGCCAGGTTGATGGCCTGGCTCACCGCGTCGCGCGCGGACAGGATCTCGAGCCGCCACTGGGCGGGCTCGGCAACCTGGGCGTAGAGCGCTTCAACCGCTTGCGTCACGGCTTCGGACGAGTGACCGTGGCCCCAGATCATCGGTGCACAGTCCTCGATGTCCGACGCCGGAAAGCCCATGCAAAAGCTCAGCACCACGCCGTGATGCCGGTCCAGCCGCTGCAATTCGGCATACAGGCCGCGGGCCGGCTCCAGCCAGGTGCTCAGGGCGTTCAGCGCAATCAAGAACGGCAGCCGGCGCAAGTGCAGCGCCTGGCGGCGGCCCAACTTGAAGCGTTGCGCCAACAGCTCGGCCGCCCGCTCGCCGGTCTCCGCCATGTCCACATGCGGGTAGCTGCGGTAGGCCACCAGCGCATCGGCCTCGCGCAGCATGCGGGGGCTGACGTTTGCATGCAGGTCCAGGCTGGCGATGATCGGCAGGTCCGGCCCGACCAGGGCGCGCAGCCGCGCCAGCAGCTCGCCCTCGCTGTCGGCGGCGTGTTGTGCCACGGCGGCGCCGTGCAGGTCGAGGTAGACAGCGTCGAGGCCCGCGCCGTCACGCGCCGTGACCACGTCCTGGCAGATCACGTTGGCAATGCGCTCGAAGGCCTCGCGGGTGACAAAACTCGACGGGATCGCGCCGGCCCAGCCCGAGGGCAGCAGGGTCCAGCCGCGCTGCCGGGCCGATTGGATGAAACCGCCCACGGGGATGTTGACACCGGCCAATTGCTCGACCATCGGCGCGCCGTGCACGTAGGCCGGGAACGAGTCACCGCGCTCAAAAGCCGCCCAATCGGCCAGACTGGGGGCGAAGGTGTTGGTCTCGTGCTGGTAGCCAGCGATCAGGATGCGGGTCAATTCGGGTGCTTTCGATGGGTCAACGTTGGGCTGCTCCCGAGTTGACTTCTGCCCCTCGGGAGGGTGGCAGCGGACCTTTGCCGCTGCCTTGGGGGCCACCTTCGCCAAAGTCGAAGTTGCGCCCTGGCGCGGCGGCAAACAACGCCCGGGTGTAGGCATGCTGCGGGTCACCAAAGACCTGCTGAGCCGGGCCGTACTCGACCACCCGGCCCTGGCTCATCACCGCGAGCTGGTCGCAGACCTGGCTGGCCACCCGCAAGTCATGGGTGATGAACAGCATGGCCAGGTTCAGGCGGCTGCGGATCTCCTCAAACAGCTGCAGCACCTGGGCCTGCACCGAGACATCCAGCGCCGACACCGCCTCGTCGGCCACCAGCAGCTCGGGCTCCATCATCAAGGCCCGCGCAATGCAGATGCGCTGGCGCTGGCCGCCCGAGAACTGGTGCGGGTAACGCGCCATCGCACTCTCGTCCATGCGCACCAGGGCCAGCAGGCCGCGTGCCCGCGCCAGGGCCTCGGCCCGCCCCAGGCCGTAGTTGACCGGGCCTTCGATCAGCGCCTCGGCCACGTTACGACGCGGGTTGAGGGAGCGGTACGGGTCTTGAAAGACGATCTGCACCCGGCGGCGCAGCGGCCGCAAACGGGCGGCAGACATCAACGCAATGTCCTCGGCGGTCTCACCGGGGCGGTCGCCGCCCAGCATCACCTCGCCTCCGGTGGGATCGACCAAGCGCACGATGCAGCGTGCCACGGTGCTTTTGCCCGAGCCCGATTCACCGACGATGCCCAGGGTCTGGCCGCGCCGGATCTCGAAGCTGACGCCTTGCGCCGCATGCACGTTGCGCTGCGGTCCAAACCAGCGTTTGTCCTGGTAGGTCTTGTCCAGCCCGGTGACCCGCAGCACCACCGGCGCGTTGGCGTCCAGCGCCCGTTGCTTGAGGTGCAGCGTGGGCACGGCCGCCATCAGCATGCGGGTGTAGGCATGCTGCGGCCGCTTGAGCACCGCCTCCTTGCTGCCCAGCTCGACCAGGTCGCCCAGCTGCAGCACGGCCACCCGGTGCGCCACCTCGGCCACCACCCCAAAGTCGTGGGTGATGAACAGCACACCAGCGCCGTGGCGCTGCTGCAGGTCGAGTACCAGCTTCAAGATCTGGGCCTGGGTGGTGACGTCCAGCGCGGTGGTGGGCTCGTCGGCGATCAGCAGCACCGGGTCGAGCACCAGGGCCATGGCGATCACGATGCGTTGGCGCTGGCCACCCGAGAGCTGGTGCGGGTAGCTGGCCACCATGCGCTCGGGGTCGGGCAGCAACACCTCGCGCACGATGGCCAGCACCTTGGCACGGCGCTCGGCCGGCGACAGCGAGGTGTGCTGGCGCAACACCTCGTCGATCTGGTCACCGCAGGTCATCACCGGGTTCAGGGCCGTCATCGGCTCTTGAAAGATCATCGCCATGCGGGTGGCGCGTAACGCGCGCAGCCGGGACAGCGGCGCGTGGGTGATGTCCTCGCCCTGCAACAGGATCTGGCCGGCCGTGACCGGCAGCGACTTGGGCAGCAAGCCCATCACGCCCTGGGCGATGACCGACTTGCCCGAGCCCGACTCGCCCACCAGGCACACGATCTCGCCTCGGCCGACACTGAAGCTCACGTTGCGCACGGCGGTGGACCGGTCGCCGCCGGACGGCAGCGCGATGGTGACGTTGCGCAGTTCCAGGATGGGCGTGTCGGGCGGGCCGCTCATACGCGTTTGGCCATTTTCGGGTCCAGCGTGTCGCGCAAGCCGTCACCCAGGATGTTGACCGCCAGCACCGTCAACGCCAGAAAAATGCCGGGGAAGAAGATGTTGTGCGGATACTCGTTGAACTGGGCCCGGCCTTCGGCCATCACATTGCCCCAGGTCGGGATGTCGGGCGGCAGGCCGACGCCCAGAAACGACAGGATCGCTTCGGTCAGGATGCCCGAGGCGCAGATGAAGGTGCCCTGCACCACCAGCGGCGCCACGCAGTTGGGCAGGATGTGGCGCCACATGATCAGCGCCGTGGGGGTGCCTAGCGAGATCGCGGCCTCGACAAAGGGCTCCTCGCGGATGCTCAGCACCAGCGAGCGCACCAGCCGGGTGACGCGCGGTATCTCGGGGATGGCGATGGCCACCACCACGGTGGCCAGGCTGCCGCGCCACATCGCCACCAGCGAGATCGCGATCAGGATCGCCGGGATCGCCATCACGCCGTCCATCACCCGCATCAGCGGGCCATCGAGCCAGCGCAAAAAGCCGGCAAGCAAACCGAGCGTGATGCCAAATGCCAGCGCCAGGACCGCGGTGAACAAGCCGACGATCAACGACACCTGGGTGCCGTAGATCACCCGGCTGTAGATGTCGCGGCCAAAGCTGTCGCTGCCCATCAAAAAGCGGTGCCGGAGTTGCTCGCCCTCCAGCGTGGTGATCTCGCCGGTCTTGCCCGGCAGCAGATCGCGGCTGGCCGGGTCGAACAGCGAGGGGTCAACTGTGCCGAGCCAGGGCGCTGCCAGCGCAATCAGCACCAGCAGTGCCAGCACCACGCCGCCGATGCGCACCGAGCCGCTGCGGCTGGCCCGCGTCCAGGCGCCGAGCTGCGGCACGACGGTGGCGGCTTCAACCGACAGGGCTTCAAAATCAGGTGCTGGCTGGGGGTCAGTGGCTGGCAAGGTCGCGGCCCTCAGTACCGGATGCGGGGATCGAAAAACACATACGACAAATCAACCAGCAGGTTGACACCGACGTAGACCGCAGAGAACAGCAGGATCACCCCCTGGATGGTCGGGAAGTCGCGTGCCAGCACGGCGTCCACCGTCAAGCGCCCGAGCCCGGGGATCGCAAACACCGATTCGGTCACCACCACGCCGCCGATCAGCAGCGCAATGCCAATGCCGACCACGGTGACGATGGGCACCGCCGCATTGGCCAGCGCATGGCGCAGCAACACGGCGCTCTCGGGCAGGCCCTTGGCCCGGGCGGTGCGGATGTAGTCCTCGCCCAGGGTCTCCAGCACCGAGGCCCGGGTGACCCGGGCAATCAGCGCGATGTAGATCACGCTCAAAGTGATGGACGGCAGGATCAAGTGGTAGAGCCAGGGCCCGAGCCCATCGGCAATGCGCTTGTAGCCCTGCACCGGCAGCCAGCCCAGCTTGAGCGAGACCAACCAGATCAGCAGGTAGGCCAACACAAACACCGGCACTGAAAAGCCGAGCACCGAGAACCCCATCAGCAGCCGGTCCAGCCCGCCGCCAAAACGCCAGGCTGCCAGCACCCCCAGCGGCACCGCAACCAACACCGCCAGGCTGATGGTCAGCAGCGCCAACGACACGGTGGGCTCCAAGCGCTGGCCGATCAGCGTGGTGACCTGGGTCTTGTAGTAGTAGCTCTGGCCGAGGTCGCCGGCCAGCAAATTGCCAAACCAGATCACAAACTGCGCCGGGATTGATCGGTCCAGGCCCAAGCCGCTGCGAATCTGTGCAATCTGCTCGGTGCTGGCAGCGTCCCCGGCCAGCACGGCGGCCGGGTCTCCTGGCGTCAGCCGCAACATCAAAAACACCAGCACCGCAACAATCAACAGCACCGGTAGCGTGGACAGCAGACGGCGGGCCAGAAATTTGAGCATGGGCGCAAGCGAGACCCGGAGAAAAGCGGCGGACGGCTTTGCCGCAAGCCCGCTGGCCTGCGGCTACCCGGCCCGGCTCAGTTCTTCTTGAGGTTCCAGTAGATATTGCTGTTGGTGACGAAGAAGCCGCTGATGTTCTTGCGCGCTGCCATCGGCTGGTCGTACTCGCCCAGGGGTGCATGGGTGGCGATCTCGAAGGCGCGGGCATGGATCTGGTCGGCCAGCTTCTTCTTGACCGGCTCGTCGGTGGCGCGCATGAACTGGTTACGCAAGTCCACCATCTTGTCGTCGGTGGCCCAGCCGAACCAGGTGGACTTCTCGCCCCGGGTGTCCATCGCCGGGTTGCCGATCGGGCTCCAGACGTCAAACGCACCCCAGGAGGTGAAGAACATGTGCCAGCCACCCTTCTCGGGCGGGTCCTTCTTGGCGCGTCGGCCCACCAGGGTCTGCCAGTCCATCGCCTGCAAATCCACCTTGAAGCCAGCCTGGCGCAGCAGTTGCGCGGCCACGTCAGGCAGCTTCTGGATCGCGGCCAGGTCGGTCGGCTTCATGATGACGATGGGCGTACCGTCGTAGCCCGACGCCTTGAGCAGCTCCTGGGCCTTTTTCATGTTGCTCTTGGACTGGATCTCGCTGCCCACGGTGGTGCCGTAAGGCGTGCCGCAGACAAACATGCTGGCGCAGGTGCGGTACAAATCCTTGACACCGACCTGGGCCCGCAAGAACGGCTCTTGCGTCATGGCTGCCAACGCCGCCTGCCGGACCTTGACGTTGTCGAAAGGCTTGCTCAGGTGGTTGAAGCGCCCCATGTACTGCAGGCCGATGTTGGAGTATTTGGGCAGTTGCAGCGCGCTGTCGGCCTTGACGGTCTCGAAGTGGTCGAAACCCAGGGCCTCGATAATGTCGACCTCGCCCTTTTGCAGCGCATTGACCTGGGCCTGGGCGTCGCGCAGCGCAAGGTTCCATTCCACCCGGTCGACATAAACCTGCTTGCCACCCGCTGAGCCGGACGGCGGTTCGCTCCGGGGCACGTACTTGGTGTTCTTGAGGTAGACCGCCTTGTCGCCAGGCTTGAACTCGTCTTTCTTGAAGATGTACGGGCCCGAGCCGATGTACTCGTCGATCTGCTTGAACGCATCGGTCTCGGCGATGCGCTTGGGCATGATGAAAGGCACGTTGGAAGAGGGCTTGCCCAGCGCCTCCAGCACGAAGCCGCAGGCCTCGCCCAGGAAGATGCGGAAGGTGTCGGGCGTGGGCGAGTCCATGCGTGAGACGAACTGGAACAGCGCCGACCCCAGTGCATCGCGCTTGCCCCAGCGGGCCAGCGAGGCGATGACATCCTCACCCGTGACCGGCTTGCCGTCGTGAAACTCCAGCCCCTTGCGCAGCTTGAAGGTCCAGAGCCGGTGGTCGCCACTCTCGGTCCAGCTCTCGACCATCTGCGGCTTGATCTTGGCGTTTTCGTCGGTGCCAAACAGCGTGTCGTAGATCATGTAGCCGTGGTTGCGGCTCATGTAGGCGGTGGTCCAGATCGGGTCAAGTATCGCCAGGTTGGAGTGCGGCACGATCCGCAGCACATTGCTCTGCGCCAACGCAGGCACGCATGCAGACAGCAGGCCGACCGACAAGGCGGCGCCAGCGGCGAGGCGGGTCAAGAGGTTCATCGGGAAGGTGCTCCGGTGCGGGTGTGAATAGTCAGACGCTAACCCAAATACTGCGGCTGTCTCATCAGGGTTTGCGCAGTGCAAGTGGCGTGCCAAGGTCGCGCGGCGGCCGCCGGTTGCCGGTTGCCGGTTGCCGGTTGCCGGTTGCCGGTTGCTGGCACACATCTTGATTCCAAGCCTTTGCACACAATTGAATTGTGTGCGATTTATTTTTGCACTACACTCCCGCGGTATGTCGCACCAAACGCTGCAGCTGCGCCAGATGACCCAACCCCCGACCGATGCGCGCGATTGGCTGGCGCTGGACCACCAGCTGTGTTTTGCGCTTTACGCCGCGTCGCTGGCCATGACCAAGGCCTACAAGCCCTTGCTGGCGCCGCTCGGCCTGACCTACCCGCAGTACCTGGCCATGCTGGTGTTGTGGGAGGGCGACGGCATCAGCGTTTCGCAACTCGGCGAGCGCTTGACGCTCGACTCCGGCACGTTGACCCCGCTGCTCAAACGCCTGGCCGCGCTCGGCCTGCTGCAGCGCCGTCGCGACCCCCAGGACGAACGCCGGGTGCTGCTGCGCCTGAGCGCTGCCGGCCTCGCCCTCAAGGCACAGGCCCTGGCAGTGCCGCAGACCATCGCCTGCGCCACCGCTTGCGACTTGCAGCAGATCAGCACGCTGACCGCCCAGCTCAAGGCCCTGCGGCACCAGTTGGGTGCCGCACTCATTCCCCCGCCTGCCGGCTCCGGCAGCCCCTCACCCAGCCTCTGAACCAGGCTGGTTTCCCACCCCCGCAAGGACATCACCATGGCACTCGACAAAGTTCTCTACACCGCTACCGCCACCGCCACCGGCGGGCGCACAGGCACCGCTTCCTCGTCCGACGGCGCTCTCAAGCTCGATCTGTCGACCCCGCGCGAGCTGGGCGGCGCCGGTGGTGCAGGCACCAACCCCGAGCAAATGTTTGCCGCCGGCTACTCGGCCTGTTTCATCGGTGCGATGAAGGCCGCAGGCGCGGGCATGAAGATCAAGGTGCCGGACGACGTGAGCATCACCTCGACCGTGGGCATCGGCCCGATCACCGGCGGCTTCGGCATCCAGGTGGCAATGGCCATCACCCTGCCCGGCTTCGAGCGCGCCGCTGCCGAGGCCCTGGTGGCCGCCGCGCACAAGGTCTGCCCATACTCCAACGCCACCCGCGGCAACATCGACGTCACGCTGACGGTGGTCTGACCGGCTGGGCTGCGGGCTGGCGCACGTCGGCCCGTCACGGGGCAAGCACCCCGACCAACGATGCCCGGTGCCTTGTCCATGACCGGACTGCCCGCTGTTTCGGCCCAGGCTGCTGCCAGCCCTGATGAGCGGCCTGCCGGCCGTGGACGGTTTCAGCCAGCGTCGGCAGCTGTTGCCGACCGAGCAGGTGCGAGCAGCCTGAGCTGCAATTCAAGCCGGGCCTGCCAGGGCGACATCGCTGCGGCGGGCCCGGCGTCCGGTCCGACCAGCACACCTTGGGCACAACGGCTGCAGCGCCAGACCGGCACACCGGCCGCCACTGCCGCTTCCAGGGCAGGCTTCAACGCCTGGTGCACCGTGCCATTGCCGGTGGCCGCCACCACCAGCCCTTGCACGCCAGCCGCCACCAACGCCTGCACGCCGTCGCCACGCGCCGCTGCATGGCTGGTGATGATCTCGACCCAGGGCCACGATTCTGCGGCGGTCGTCAAGACGGCGGCGGCCAGCGCCGGCGCGTCGCCTGCACCCGCCCCGTCGGCAGGATCAGGCCAATTGCGAAAGCGCCGCAACACGCCTTCCTCCACCACGCCCAAGGGCCCGCCATCGCCCGAATCAAAGGCATCAGGCCGGTAGGGATGCACCTTGCGCACCTCTGAGGCCAGATGCACCTGGCCCGCCAGCACCGCCAGTACACCTCGGGCACCTGCGGTTCGGGCCACGGCCAGGGCATCGAGCAGGTTCTGCGGCCCATCGGCCGCCAACGCCGTGGCCGGCCGCATTGCCGCCACCAGCACCACCGGCTTGGCCGGGGCCAACAGCCGCTGCAGCAGCCAGGCGGTTTCTTCCAGCGTGTCGGTGCCGTGGGTGATCACCACGCCGGTCACCTCGGGCCGCGCTTGGTGATGCGCCACCCGCTGCACCAGGCGCTGCCAGGCGGCGGCGCCCATGTCCTTGCTGTCGAGCTGGGCCACCTGCTCTGCCTCGACCACGCCGCCAACCCAAGCGGGCACCGCCGCCAGCAAATCGGCCACCGTGCGCTGAGCCGCGGTGTAGCCGACGTTGTCCTGCGCACTGCTGGCCGTGCCGGCGATGGTGCCGCCGGTGCCCAGAATCACGATGGTGCTTGGCATTTGGGTTCGATCTGGTTAAAAATACAGCCACTGGATAAAACGTCAGGCCAACGCATGGACACCGACCCCGACTTCAACCCCGGCCTGAGCCCCAAGCTCACCGCACGGCAGCAGCAAATTCTCGATCTGGTGCAACGCGCGATCGAGCGCACCGGTGCACCGCCCACGCGGGCGGAGATTGCCACCGAGCTCGGCTTCAAGTCCGCCAACGCCGCTGAAGAACACCTGCAGGCCCTGGCCCGCAAAGGTGTGCTCGAACTGGTGGGCGGCACCTCGCGCGGCATCCGCTTGCGCACCGCCACGCTGCGCGCCATGCAGGCCACGCGCAACCAGCAGTACTCCCTGCCGATGCCCGGCCTGCTTCAGCTCAGCCTGCCGCTGGTGGGCCGGGTGGCGGCCGGCAGCCCGATCCTGGCGCAGGAGCACATCGACCGCAACTACGTGGTCGAGGCCTCGCTGTTCACCGCCAAGCCCGACTACCTGCTGCGGGTGCGCGGCATGAGCATGCAGGGCGCCGGCATTCTTGATGGTGATTTGCTGGCGGTGCAAAAAACCCGCGACGCGCGCAACGGCCAGATCGTGGTGGCCCGGCTGGGTGACGAGGTCACGGTCAAGCGCCTGAAGCTCACCCCCTTGGGCGGCACGTTCGGCGGCTCGGCCAAAGCCATCGAGTTGTTGCCCGAAAACCCCGACTTCCAGCCCATTGTGGTGGGCCCTGACGATGCCTTCGAGCTTGAAGGCATCGCCGTCGGGCTGATCCGCACCACGCCGCTGATGTGAGCCATGGGCACGCTCAAACGCCCACGCAGTACCGCTGTCAAGGCCCCCAAGGCGGCGTCTGCGGCGGCTTGCCTGCAGCTGGAGCAACTGCCCAACATCGGCCCGGCGATGGCCGGTGACTTGCGTGCGCTGGGCATCCGTCACCCGCAAGACCTGGCGCACCGCGACGCGTTTTCGCTGTACCAGGCCTTGTGCGCCCACAGCGGCAAACGCCAAGACCCCTGCGTGCTCGACACCTTCATGGCGGCCACCGACTTCATGCGCGGCGCCGCACCGGCGCCGTGGTGGGCCTACACGGCGCAGCGCAAGCAACTCTACGGCCAGCTTTGACAGCCTGAGGGCCCCGGGGGTTCAAGGCCGCGCCGGCTGGCCGGGTAGGGGCTGGACCAGCAGGCGCTTGACCGGCGCGCCGGCCACCGGCCACAGAGGCACGCCGTCCACCGCCACCCAGCGTTCGACAAAACTGCGGAACAACGGCGACCACGGGATGCCGCTCTGGCCCGTGCTGTGAATCACCAGCGATTTGCTGGGGTCGCCCAGATCGTAGCGGCCGCGCAGGCTGGGGCCGTGCTCGTCCAGGTAGAACTCGCCGGTGCTGGCGTCGGCCTTGAGATTGACCCGGCTGACGTTGACGGTGTAGGCATCGCCGCCCACCGGAGTGCGCAGCTCGAACCACTTGGCCAGCAGCTTGACGCGTGAAAACGGCCGGTGCTCGGAGCGCGCCTGGTGCGCCCTGCCCCACTGCCAGGCCGCCACATTGGCACCTTGCAGCAACTGCAGCTCGTCGAGCGCGGCACTGAAGGCCCGGTCGACCTGGTCGCTGCAGGTCTCGACCGCAGGGGTGGTCTTGTCGTCGCACCACCAGGCGTCGTCCCGGTCCAGCACGCCCTCGAGCGCATCAAAGTAGCCACGCTGGCCCAGCAGCCGGTCGTAGAGTGGCGCACCCATCTCGTCGGCCAGCACCTGTTCCGACAAATGCCGGTGCCAGGCCCAGTAGATCAGCGGCGCGGCCTTGTCGGCCGCCATCGTGCCGTCAAAGCCGACCAGTTGCTGCTGGGCCGCTGCAGCCAGCGGATGGCTGGATTTGGCCTGCAGCAAGCGCGGCAGCAAGCGCGGCAGCGCCAATGATTTGACATCGCCGTGCATGCGCCGCAGGTCGGCCAGGCTGTGCTGGGGGCTGGCCTCGATCATCTGCTCGATGCGCTGGAACCTGAAAGGCCGGGCCCACTGGCTGCTGATGAAGTGCGGGTAGTCGGGCGGCGTGATCTTCTGGTTGGCGTTGGCGATGAAACCCCGCTCGGGGTCGCGCACCTGCGGCAACTGGTCCACCGGCAGATAGCCCGCCCAGTCGTAGCGTGCATCCCAGCCGGGGGCGGGTGCCAGCCCGGCCAGATCGTTGTCGGGCCGCCGCAACGGCACCCGGCCGGGCGAGATCAGCGCGATGTGGCCAGCGTCGTCGGCCACCATCATGTTTTGCTGCGGCACCTGCCAGGTGGCGGTGGCGCGCACGAACTCGTCCACCGAGCCGGCCGTGTTCATCGCCTGCGTGGTCGCGACGATGTCGTTGTCGGTGTCCAGCCCGGTCCAGCGCAGCGCGATGACGTAACCCGCCGGGCCGGCCAGGTTCAAGGCAGCGCCGGCAACGCCGACAGGGTTTGAGGCAGGCATGGCGCCCTTGCTCGCGGCCAGCGCAGCTGCTGCGGCGCCATCATCGGCCAGGCCAGCCACAGCGGCGTCCGAGATCACCGGGCCATGCCGGGTGGTGCGCACGGTGAGCAGCACATCCGCCCCGCCCTTGACCTTGATGACTTCCTGCCGGGTCTCGAAACGGGCCCAGCCATCGGGTGTCTGGTACTGGCCGGCGTCGTCGGGCTTGACGCGTTCGAGGTAGGTGTCTTGCACGTCCGGCCCGGTGTTGGTCAGGCCCCAGGCAATGTGCTGGTTTTGGCCCATCACCACGCCGGGCAGGCCCGGCAAGGTGGCCCCGGCCATCTTCAGCCCAGGCGCTTCGAGCCGGGCGAAGTACCAAAGCGCGGGGCTGGACAACTTGAGGTGCGGGTCGCTCGCCAGCAGCGGCTTGCCGGTGGTGCTGCGGCTGCCGGCCAGCACCCAGGCGTTGGAGCCCACCCCCTCGACCTCACTCTCAGGCGCAGCGGCCAGCAGCCGCAGCAGCGCCTGCTCACCGGTGGCGCTGTTGCCCGCCAGCTTGGCATCGAGCTTGAGCGTGCGGTAGAACGCCGCGTAGTCCATGCTCGGCGTCACGGCGTCGCCCGGGTACGGCGGCATCAGCTGGTCGATGCGCTCCTTGGGCAACTTGAGCGCCAACCGCAGCCGGATCAGCTCGGTCTGCCAGTTGCCGCCCAGGTCCCAGGCCATCATGATGGCCCAGGCGAGGCTGTCCACCGGCGTCCAGGGTTCGGGCTGCAAGCCCAGGATCACAAACTCGGGTGGCCGGGCCCGCAGCGTGCTGATCACGGCGTTGACGCCGTCGGCATAGGCTTGCAGCAGGTCACGCGAGGTGGCGGGCAGCTGTGCCCACTGGGCGGCTGCGGTGCGGCGCACACCCAACACCCGCAAGAATCGGTCGGTCTCGAGCGCACCCTCGCCAAAGGCTTCGGCCAGCCGGCCCGCGCCGATCCGGCGATGGGTTTCCATCTGCCACAGCCGGTCCTGGGCATGGGCAATGCCCAGACCGACCATCGCATCGCGCATGCTCGCAGCGCGGATGGTCGGGATACCGTGCTCATCGCGCTCGATCTGCAACTCGGCGCCGACCCCGGGCAGACTGAGCTGGCCCTCGGTGACCGGCAGCACCCGATGGGCGTAAAACCAGGCCACCAGCGCTCCGCTTACAGCCAGCAGCAGCAAGAGCGTGAGCGCTCGACGGGTCCATTTGCCAAACATCGCATCCTCCGTGCCGCAAGCGGCAAGCTGTTCAAGCGGTGCAGCCTAGCAGCCCGGGCCGATGCTGGCACTGCGGCAGGCCTGGCTGGCCCGGCAGGCTGACAGCCACGCTTGCACTCACGCTTGCACCCACGCTTGCACCCAAGCAGAGCGGCCTGCGCACCCGCAAAGTGGCGGCTCATCGGCCTGCTGTTCGCTGATTCACCCGGCAAGGCTCGACCCAACAATGGTCTCAGTTTGCCGACTCCGCTGCCGAAATCATCTCCATGAACCCGAACAACGCCTCACTGCCCTCGTGGATGTTTCGGCTGGTGACGCGCCGCCCGTTGGCGCCGTCCAGCAGCCTGATGCACTCCCGGGTTGAAATCTGCCCGCCTGAACTCTGGCCCTCGTCACTGAGCTGGCGCGGCCGCCTCAACCGACTGGGCAGCCGGCTGGCGGCCCGGGTGGCGCCGTGGCTGCCTGAGCCGGCTCGCCCGGTCAATCGCCTGGCCCTGGTCAAGCAAGAGTTTCAGAACAGCCTGGCCGACCTGGAGCATCCGGCTGCCGGCCCCTTGCTGGCGCAGATTGACCGGGCCCGCTCGCTGCGTGAGCTGTGGCACTTGCGCTCACCGGTGTACGGCACGGTGGCCATGGCACGCACCCAGGCCGATGCTGAATGCCGGCTGGCCCGGCTCAACCGCCACTTTCCGGCGCGTGCCCCGCGCACCGGCGCAGCCACGTTGACGGTATGAGGCCGCCCACCCACCAGACCGCCGGACACAGCGCACCGCAAAGCATTGAGGTTTGCGAGTGAACCCGGCGTTGCACACCCCCGCGCGGCACTACATCAGCCCGCTGCCGGCCGCGCCTCTGCTGCCCGGCCCCGGCCTGCCGCAGGACCGCCACGCCCGAATTGCTGCGCGGCGCGCGTTTGTCTCGATGAAGCAGCGCTTCATCGCGGCGGTCGTTCCGCTGGACGGTTTGCGCGGCGACTGGCTGCGCCACCAGGTGCGCCAAGCCCAGGAGCCGGTAGACCTGTGGCTGCTGCGCGGCGCGGTGTTTGCTGCACTCGGCCTGCGGGACGAGACCACCCGTCGTACCCGCGACGAGTTGCACCGGGTGCTCGACAGCGTGTTTCCGGACAACGGCGAAATGCTGCCGTTCGGCATGCCGCTGTAGCTTGCCGCCTTAGCCGGATCAGCCCGCCACCTCGGCCACCATCCGGCCCGCTTCCAGCCCGCAGCCGCTCAGGGCGTCGCCAGAAAATCGCCCTTGCCCAGGTCCACCCCGGCATGGCGCAGCAGCGCATAGGCCATCGTGATGTGGAAGAAGAAGTTGGGCAGCGCCCAGTGCTTCAAGAACACCTCGCCACCGAACTGCAGCGCGTCACGGTTGCGCATAGGGATCGTGATGTCTCGGGACTCACTGCCGTCAATCGCGTCGGCCGGGATCGAGCCAACGTAGTCCAGGGTCTTGCGCACCCGCTCGCGCAACTCGGCCCAGGTGGCTTCGTTGTCCTCGAACTTGGGCGACTCCCGCCCTGCCAGGCGGGCTACGCAGCCCTTGGCGGCGTCGCTGGCAATGCGGATCTGCGACACAAAAGGCAGCATGTCGGGCGCCAGGCGGAGTTGCAGGTAGTTGGCAGTGTCGAACTTGCGTGCCAGCGCATGGGCTTCGGCCTTGTCCAGCCAGGTCAGCAGGGCGCCGAGCTGGCGCTGGAGGACGGGCACGCTGGCCGAGTACATGGAAATGGTCATGGGAGTTTTCAGGGAGACGTTGTAGACGGGAGCTGCATGCTAGCGCCCGCATCGGCCGACTGCCGGACACGGCACAATCTCGCGTCACACCATGAACATCATCATCCTCGACGACTACCAGGACGCGGTGCGCAAGCTGCGCTGCGCGGCGCGGCTGGAGACCTACAACGCCAAGGTCTTCACCAACACGGTCAAAGGCATCGGCCAACTGGCGGTGCGGCTGCGTGATGCCGAAGTGCTGGTGCTGATCCGTGAACGCACCCATTTCCCCAAAGCGCTGCTCGAGAAACTGCCCAAGCTGCGGCTGATCGTACAGACCGGCAAAGTCGGCCCGCACATCGACCTGGCCACCTGCACCCGACTGGGCATCGCAGTGGCCGATGGCTCCGGCTCACCGGTGGCCGCGGCCGAGCTGACCTGGGCCTTGATCATGGCGGCGATGCGGCGTTTGCCGCAGTACATCGGCAACCTCAAGCACGGCGCCTGGCAGCAAAGTGGCTTGAAGGCCGCATCGATGCCGCCCAACTTCGGCCTGGGCCTGGTGTTGCGGGGCCGCACCCTGGGCATCTGGGGCTACGGCAAGATCGGCCAGTTGGTGGCAGGCTACGGCCGAGCGTTTGGCATGCAGGTGCAGGTCTGGGGCAGCGAGGCCTCCAGGGCCCGGGCCGTGGCCGACGGCTACGCCGCTGCCGCCAGCCGGGACGCCTTTTTTGAGGACTGCGACGTGCTGACGCTGCACCTGCGGCTCAACGACGAGACCCGCAGCAGCGTCAAGCTCGAAGACCTGGCGCGCATGAAGCCCACCGCGTTGTTTGTCAACACCTCGCGGGCCGAACTGGTGGAGGACAACGCGCTGGTCAGCGCGCTCAACAAGGGCCGGCCTGGCCTGGCCGCCATCGACGTGTTCGAGGCCGAGCCGATCCTGCAAGGCCACCCGCTGCTGCGGCTGGAGAACGCCATCTGCACCCCGCACATCGGCTATGTCGAACAGGACAGCTATGAGCTGTACTTTGGGGCGGCTTTCGACAATGTCATCAACTTCATCCACAACCAACCCAGCAACATCGTCAACCCGGACGCACTCAAGGTGATCCGGTGAGCTTGGCCGGGCCGCCGGCACCGGCGGCCTCTGCCGTGTCAATCCGGCAGACGCAACAAGTACCCGGCGCACGCTGGGCGCTGCTGTTGGGCAACTTCACGATGGGCTGTGGGGTGATGGTGGCGGTGGGCACGCTCAACGACCTGGCGCGCTCGCTGCAGGTGAGTGTGGCCGCTGCCGGCCAACTGGTTGCGATGGCGGCCGTGGTACTGGCGCTGGGTGCACCCCTGCTGGCCGCCGTGGTGGCCGGTATCGACCGGCGCCGCCTGCTTGCAGCGTCGCTGCTGTGGTTCGGGTTGGGCCACGCGCTGTCGGCACTGATGCCCAGCTACGGCACGCTGTTGCCAGTGCGGGTGTTGTCGGTGCTGGGCGCTGCGGTGTTCACGCCGCAAGCGGCAGCGGCAGTCAGCTTCATGGCGCCGCCCGAGCAGCGCGGCCGGGCCATCACCTTCATTTTTCTGGGCTGGTCGCTGGCCTCGGTGCTGGGCATGCCGCTGTCGGCCTGGGTGGGCGAGGCATTGGGCTGGCGCTGGGCCTTTGTGGGTGTCGGCTTGCTGGCCATCGGCGGCGCGCTCTGGGTCTGGCGCACGGTGCCGGACGGGGTGCGGCCGGCGGCCTTGTCGCGGGCGCACTGGCATCAGGTCTTCAGCCAGCCGGCGCTGATCGCCACCGTCGCGGTCACGGCGCTCAGCGCAGCCGGCCAGTTCACGCTCTCGACCTACTTTGCGCCCTACTACCGGCAGGTGCTGGGGGCGTCGGCGGCCGAGGTCAGCGGTTTGTTCCTGTGGTTCGGTGCGATCGGTGTGGCCGGCAATGTGGCGGTGTCGCGCCACATCGACCGGCTGGGCGCGTCGCGGGCGGTGGCGCTGATGCTGGGTTGCATGGCCGTCTCGCTGCTGCTGTGGCCGCTGGCTACCAGCTTGCCGCTGATGGCGCTGGTGATCGCGCCCTGGGCGCTCGGCTGTTTTGCGTCCAACTCGGCCCAGCAGGCCCGGCTGGGCCTGGCGGCACCGGCGCTGGCACCGGCGCTGATCGCCTTGAACTCGTCGGCGATGTACGCCGGCCAGGCGCTCGGCGCCACCAGCGGCGGGGCGATGGTGGCGCAAAGTGGCTACGCCAGCCTGCACTGGGTCGGGCTGGCCTGGATGTTGGCCGCGCTGGCCCTGAGCGCCTGGGCCGCACGCCGCATGGCAGGATTGCCGGCCCATGCCTGAGACCGGTCCCGGTCCCGATCCCGCAGCCCGCGCCCTGCCTGGCGCCCTGCCCGACCCGGCTGCCGGCCTGGCGTTGCGCAAACCCGCGTCCTGCACCGAGCTGTTTCTCGTCTTCACGCGGCTGGCGTTGCAGGGTTTTGGCGGTGTGCTGCCGGTGGCGCACCACACCCTGGTAGAGCAAGAGCGCTGGCTCAGCCCGCAGCAGTTTGTCGAGTTGTTGACCATCGGCCAGGTGCTGCCGGGGCCCAACATCATCAACATCTCGATCATCCTGGGTGACCGCTTTTTGGGCTGGCGGGGCGCTGCAGCGGCCACAGCCGGCCTGCTCAGCCTGCCCTTGCTCATCGTGCTCGCACTGGCCATGCTCTACCAGCGTTTTGCCGAGCTGCCCGCAGTGGCCGGCGCGCTGCGCGGCATGGGCGCGGTGGCGGCTGGGCTGATCATCGCCACCGCCGTCAAGCTGTCGCGCACCCTCAAGACCAATCCACTCGGCCAGCCGGCCGCTTACTCGCTGGCACTGGCCACCCTGGTGCTGGTGGGATTCTTGCGCTGGCCGATGGTTTGGGTGGTGCTGAGCTTGGGCAGCGTGGGCATGGCACTGGCGGCCTGGCGCATGCGGCCCCCCAAGCCCCCAGCAGCCACCGGTCGAGCGCCATGATCAGCCCCGACCTGCTGAGCCTGCACAGCCTGGGCTGGGCCGACCTGCTGCAGCTCTGGCTGCACTTCATGCTGTTGTCGATGCTGGCGGTCGGTGGCGCAATCACCACGATGCCCGACATGCAGCGCTACCTGGTGACCGAACAGGGCTGGATGAGTGCTGCGCAGTTCACCACCAGCGTGGCCATTGCCCAGGCCGCACCGGGGCCCAACATCTTGTTCGTTGCGTTGATCGGCTGGCATGTGGCGGGCCTGGCCGGCCTGCTGGCGGCGATGGTCGGCATCATGGGGCCGTCCTCCCTGGTTGCGCTGTGGGTGGGCCGCTACCGCCAGCGCCGCGCCGATTCACTCGGCATGCGTGCCTTCACCGCCGGGCTGACACCGCTGACGCTGGGCCTGTTGTTGTCGACCGGCTGGGTGCTGACCACGCCTACCCGGGACCGCTGGGCGGCGGTGGCGCTGGTGGTGGCCACGGTGCTGTTGTCGGCTGTCAGCAAGCTCAGCCCGATGTGGTTGATAGCGCTGGGCGCCGGGGTGGGTGCGGTGGCGCTGGCCTGACGGCGCAGCCTCAGCCGTCGGTCTGCAGCACTGCAATCCCGCCCCATGCAGTTCGGCATCCTCGACTGGCCGCTGTTCATCAGCGCTGGCCTGTTGCTCAACCTGACCCCGGGTGTGGACATGGCGCTGGTGCTGCGCTGCAGCGCTGGCCAGGGCTTCAGGGCCGGTGCCGCAGCCGCACTGGGCGTGGGCGGCGGCTGCGGCCTGCATATCGCGCTGTCGGCACTGGGATTGAGCGCACTGCTGGCCGGGTCTCCGCTGGCTTTCGGCCTGATTCGATGGGCCGGCGCCGCCTACCTGGTCTGGCTGGGCTGGCGCCTGATCCGGCCGCCGGGCGGCCGGCGCCAAAGCCTGCCCGACGGTGCAGGTGCGCTGCCGGCGCCGTCTTCCGCGCTTGCGCAGCAAGCCACCCCTTGGCGGCGGCTGTTCGGCCAGGGCTTCCTGACCAACGCGCTCAACCCCAAGGTGGCGATGTTCTTCCTCGCGTTTGTGCCGCAATTCATCGCTGCGGATTCGCCCCACAAGTCAGCCGCCTTCGGGCTGCTGGGTGCGGTGTTTGTGGTCAATGCCACAGCAATCAACCTGGCGCTGGCCTGGGCCGCAGCCAGCCTGCGCCAGCGCCTGGGCACCGATCAAACTCGGCAGCCGGCGTTGCAGGCCGTAGGGCGGTGGTTGAACCGGGGCGTGGGTGCGCTGTTTGTCGCGCTGGGCTTGCGGCTCGCACTGGGTGAATCGCTGCGCTGAGGGCCTGCGTGGGTGGGTCTGGCGGGCCAGCTGGGCCGGGCCGGACAAGGCGATCAAGTGGGCGTCGGCAGCAAGCGCTGCACCAGCGGGTGCAACACCTTTTTCTCGGTGGCGATGGCAAAAAAGTGCTCCTCCACCGCGCCACACGGCGCCAGGCGCTGCAGCTCAAAGCGGGCGCTGAGCTTGTCGTCGATCAGCTCGGCCGCAGGAAACAAGCCCATGCCCGCCGAGCCGAACGTGACCAGCAGGGCGCTGTCCTCGAACTCTCCCACCACCCGGGGCAGCACGCCGACCCGCTCGAACCACTGATCGATGCGGCCGCGCACCGCGGCATGGGCGGTGGGCAACAGCACCGGCAAGTCGGCCAGGCACTGCGGAAAACCACCGCGCGCCGCGTCCACCAACGCAGGTGTGCCGTACCAGACCAGCGGCGAGGTGCCGAGCGGATGGCTGTAGAGCCGCAGGTTGCGGTTGGGCGGTGCAGCACGGTCCGCCAGCACCACGTCCAGCCGGTGCAAGGCCAGGTCAGCGAGCAGGCCGTCAAACTCATCCTCGTGGCACAGCAGCCGCAGGCCCGGCGCGTCGATCACCGGCTGCAGCAAGCGCCGCACCGCCAGCTTGGGCAAGCCGTCCGAGATGCCTACGGCCAGCCGAACACCGGGCGTCGCCGCTGCGCCGCGCACCACGCCTGAGAGCTGCTCGCCCAGCGCAAAGATCTGATCGGCCTGGCGCATTGCCGCCAGGCCGGCCTCGGTCAGCGCCAGGCCGCGGCCGGCCGGCTTGAGCAAGGCATGGCCGAGCGACTGCTCCAGCTCGCGCACCTGGGTGCTGACGGTTTGCACCGCCATGCCCAGCCGGGTGGCGGCGCGCGCCATGCCGCCCTCTTTGGCGACGACCCAGAAGTAGTAGAGGTGCCGGTAGTTGAAGTCCAGGCTCATGGGGTCGGATTACTCATGTTTTTACGAATCATTCGTCATCAATCATCTGCTTTTTCAGGATTGATTTCAAACCTATTCTGCGGCTTCGCCTCAATCCCTGGAGTCCGCCATGCAAGTGCTTTTCGAGTCCCGCGATCCCGAAGCCGCCCAATTGCGCGAGCTGGCGGTCAAACGGCTGCAGTTTGTGCTGCGGCGCCTGCACAACCTGGTGCCACGGGCGCGGGTGCGGCTGTCGGATGTCAACGGCCCGCGCGGCGGGGTGGACAAGCGCTGCCAGGTCGAGCTCAGCACCGAAGGCGCTGGCACGGTTGTGATCACTGCGCTGGCGCGCGACTGGCGCACCGCGCTGGACAGCGCCATGGCGCGTGCGGCCAGGTCGCTCGCACACAGCTGGCAGCGCAACCAGCGGCCGACACGCTCAAGCCAGCGCAGCAGCGGGCAGCTGTCCTTGGGTTGATCGCAGCCGGACGCAACCCCCAACCCCGGGCCACTGGCCTGCAACCGCCCGGCGCAGTTACCCACAAGCCCACACCGAGTCATCAGCTTCTACAACCGGAGTCCAAACCCATGAACACCAGCCAAAGCCCAGCCCACACCGCAGCCGCCAACACTTTCGAACGGGTCGCGCAGCCCAACCAGGCAGGCAGCGTTCAAGCACCGGGCGCTGTCACTGGCCAGACACAACGCGTGCTGCGCAACACCTACGCTTTGCTGTCCATGACGCTGCTGTTCAGCGCGGCCACAGCGGCACTCAGCGTGGGCTTCAAGCTGCCGGCGCCAGGGCTGGTGCTGATGCTGGCGGGCAGCTTCGGCCTGCTGTTTGCAGTGCACAAATTGCAAAACAGCGGCTGGGCTGTGCCGGCAGTGTTTGCCTTTACCGGCTTCATGGGCTACTCGCTCGGGCCGGTGCTGAACAAGTCGCTGGCGTTGCCAGGGGGCGCCCAGGTCGTGATGTTGGCGCTGGCGGCCACTGGCGTCACCTTTTTGTCGCTGTCGGCCTGGGTGCTGAGCACCCGACGCGACTTCAGCGCCATGGGCGGATTCTTGTTCGCCGGCATGGTCGTGGCCTTGCTGGCCGGGCTGGGCGCGGTGTTCCTGCAAATGCCGGCCTTGGGCCTGGCGGTGTCGGCGATGGTGGCGCTGCTGTCGGCGGGCCTGATCCTGTTCGAGACCAGCCGCATCGTGAATGGCGGCGAAACCAACTACGTGCTCGCCACGGTAGGGCTGTACCTGTCGATCTTCAACCTCTTCTCCAGCCTGCTGGCGCTGTTCGGCTTCGGTGGCGCGTCGGAAGACTGACCTCCATCCCACTCCCAAGGACCTGACCCCATGCGCCACTACCCCAAGAACAGCCCCCAAGCCGCCGGCCGCATCGTGGCACTGGCACTGCTGGCCGATGGCCATCTCTGCAAGCGCGAGCTCGATGTGCTGGACCAGTTCGATGCCCACGGCCAGCTCGGCCTGACCCAGGGCGCGCTGCACGCCGTGGTGCATGGCTTTTGCGAAGACCTGCTGGCCACCGCAAACGGCCACTGGGATGCCGCCTTCCAGCTGGACGCCCGCACCCTCAGCCAGCTGTTGAGCGATATCGATGAACCGTTGCTGCGCCGCCGGGTGCTGGGCCTGTGCACCGCGATCGTCGATGCCGACCAGCATCTGGCGGACGGTGAGTCGCTGGTGCTGCTGGCCGCCATCAAGCACTGGGGGCTCACCGACACCGTGCTGCAAGCGCCTGCCCACGGACTGACCACCTGACCCGCCCACCCGACCCCCGCTCATCAACTCACCGGACCCTGCCTTGGACGCGTTGACCGTACTGCTCAACACCGCCTTCCTTGGCAAGGCGGTCTGGATCTGGCTCGTTTTTATCGGCGTGGTCGTCACTTTGCTGGCACTCGACCTGGGCGTGTTGCACAAGCACGACCGCGAGATCGGTGTGCGCGAGAGCCTGCTGCTGTCAGCCGGCTACATCAGCATCGCCGTGCTGTTCGGCATCTGGGTGTGGTGGTTCATGGGTGCGCAGAGCGGCACCGAATACTTCACCGGCTTCCTGATCGAAAAATCCCTGTCGATGGACAACGTGTTTGTCATCGCGCTGATCTTTGGCTACTTCGCCATCCCCCGGCAGTACCAGCACCGGGTGCTGTTCTGGGGCATCCTGGGGGTGATCGTGCTGCGGGCACTGATGATCGGCCTGGGCGCGGCGCTGATCACCCACTTCAGCTGGGTGCTGTACCTGTTCGGTGCGTTCCTGGTGTTCACCGGCATCAAGATGTGGGCGGTGGCCGACCACATGCCCGACATCGACAACAACCCGGTGCTGCGCTGGTTGCGGCAACACTTGCGGGTCACGCCCGCGTTGCACGGCAATGCATTCTTCGTGCAGCAGCCTGACCCGGTCACCGGCAAGCCCCTGCGCTGGGCCACACCGCTGTTCCTGGCGCTCTGCATGGTCGAGGTCATCGACCTGGTGTTTGCGGTGGACTCGGTGCCGGCGATCTTTGCGATCACGAGCGACCCGTTCATCGTCTACACCAGCAACATCTTTGCGATCCTGGGGCTGCGCGCGCTCTACTTTGCCTTGGCCGCGATGATCCACCGCTTCAAATACCTGAAATATGCGCTGGCAGCAGTGCTGGTCTTCATCGGGCTGAAGATCTTTTCGGTCGGTCTGATCGGCAAGACGCCGCCGGCGATCTCGCTGGGCGTGACCTTTGGACTGATTGCTGCGGGTGTTGCCTATTCGCTCTGGCGGACCCGTAGCCCGGCCAGCCCGAACCCGCACACGGCTGCGGCGGCCAAACCATGATGCCGCCAGGTGACGGCAGCGGTGCCGGCGGCGGCAGCCAGAATTGTCAATCAGACTCAGGACCAGGACCAGGGCCAGGGCCAGGGCCCGCGCCCTTGCACCAACGTTTGCGTGCGTGCGCGGCCGGCTTGACGCAGGACCGGGTGTCGGTCGCAGAACTTGCCCAATCGCATGGCACCGCTGCCCAGGGGACGCTGATGGTGCTGCTTGCAGCGCCGTGCATGCTGCCGGTACCGGGTGTGGGCACGGTGCTGGGCTTGGCCCTGGCGATGATGGCCCTGGCCATGTGGCGCAACCAGCCGGGTGCAGGGCTGCCACTGCGGGTGGCCGAGCTCCAGATGTCGGGCCGCTGGGCTGGCCGGGTGCTGGGACTGCTGGCCCATTTTTACGAGCTCGCCAGCAAGTTGTCGCGCAGCCGCCTGCACGGCCTGTCGAGCACTGGACTGCAGGCTTGGCTGGCGGCCATGACAGGACTGATGGCCGTGTTCATCATCCTGCCAATCCCGTTTGACAATTTGCTGTCGGCCACGGCGCTGATGCTGCTGGGCTTGGGCCGGGTGTACCGCGATGGGGTAGCCGTGCTGCTGGCCATCGGCACGGCCCTGGCCTCCGTGCTGTACACCGGCACGCTGGGCTTGGCAGTCTGGGCCTGGGGCATGGCACCACTGCTGCAACAGTTGCAACAGTGGCAGTCGATTCAATCCTGACCCCGGGTCCGCCCGCTGCGGGTTGCATGCGGGCCGACAGCCGCAGCCAGGCTCAAGCGCTCTGAAGCGGCCGGACCCTCAAGGGACACCAAGATGTCGATACCCCTGCCGACACCTTCAGCGTCATGCACCGTCGGCCCCAACTGGGCGAGGTCTGTGACTCGGGTTGTGAGTCGCCACTGCCGATGCCTCAGCTCGGCCGAGGTCCGCAATGCGCTGGCTGTCGGCCGAGGCCAGTTCCAGCAAGCACTTGGCCGATGTGGCAGCCTGCGTCGCGCTGGCCAGCACGGAATCGGCGAAGAACTCCAGCCAGGCCTCCCGATCGCCCGACAGGCGCACCGCCTTCAGCAACTCGCAGCAGGTCTGCCGGTGTTCCTTGAAGTGCAGGCTCAGGTACAGCACCGGTTCGCGCATCAGGCCATCGACCGCGCTACATCAGCACAATGTCGTACTGCTCCGGGCTGAACGACGGCTCGGTAGCCAGCGAGATCGGCTTGCCGATGAAGTCGCTCAGGCCGGCGAGATGCTGGCTCTCCTCGTCGAGCAGCATCTCGACCACCGCCGCGCTGGCGATGATGCGGAACTCTTTGGGGTTGAACTGCCGGGCCTCGCGCAAGATCTCGCGCAGCACGTCGTAACACACGCTGCGCGCGGTCTTGACCTGGCCGCGGCCCTCGCAGGTGGGACAGGGCTGGCACAGCATGTGGGCCAGGCTTTCCCGGGTGCGCTTGCGGGTCATCTCGACCAGGCCGAGCTGCGAAAACCCGCTGACCGAGACCTTGGTGCGGTCGCGCGAAAGCTGCTTTCTGAACTCGGCCAGTACGGCGGCCTGGTGGCCGTCTCGCACCATGTCGATGAAGTCCACGATGATGATGCCGCCCAGGTTGCGCAGCCGCAGTTGCCGGGCAATGGCGCCGGCCGCCTCCAGGTTGGTCTTGAAGATGGTGTCGTCGAAATTGCGCGCACCGACAAAACCACCGGTGTTCACGTCCACCGTCGTCAGGGCCTCGGTCTGGTCGATGATCAGGTAGCCGCCGCTCTTGAGATCAACCCGGCGGGCGAGTGCGCGGGCGATCTCCTCCTCGATGCCGAACAGGTCAAAAATCGGTCGCTCGCCCTTGTACAACTCCAGCTTGGCTGCAGAACCGGGCGTGAAAACGTCGCCAAAGGCCTTGAGGTCGTCGTGCTGCAGCTTGCTGTCGATGCGGATGCTTTGGGTGCTGTCGTTGACCAGGTCGCGCAGCACCCGCTCGGCCAGGTTCAGGTCCTCGTGCAGCAAGGTGCCGGGCGGCTGTGCAAGACCCTGGGCCTTGATCGTCGCCCAGGCCTTGCGCAAGTAGGCGATATCGTCAGCCAGCTCCGCATCGCTGGCGTCCTCGGCGTTGGTGCGCAGGATGAAGCCACCGGTGGCGCTGCCGTCTGTCGTGCTGGTGAGGCTCTGCATGCGGCTGCGCAGCAGCTCACGCGCCTCGGGCGAGCCGATCTTTTGCGAGATGCCGATGTGGTTGTCCTGCGGCAAGAACACCAGCATGCGCCCGGCGATGCTGACCTGGGTCGACAGCCGGGCGCCCTTGCTGCCGATCGGGTCCTTGATGACCTGAACCATCAGGGTCTGGCCCTCGAACACCTGGCGCTCGATCGGCACCTGAACAGCCACCTCGTGTTTGGGCACGTGGTGGTGGCCGCCGCCGTGCAGGTCGGCCACGTGCAAGAAGGCGGCGCGCTCCAGCCCGACATCGATGAAGGCGCTTTGCATGCCGGGCAACACCCGCGCCACTTTGCCGAGATAGACATTGCCGACCAGGCCGCGCTCGAGCGTGCGCTCGATGTACAGGTCTTGAACCGCGCCGTTTTCGATGATGGCGACGCGGGTTTCCTGCGGGGCCCAGTTGATCAGGATGTCGTGCATGGCGCCTTGGGGTTGTCTCGGCACGCCGGGGCCGGAATCAGAACCGCACGCGCGCTTGTCTCAGCAGCTGGGCCGTCTCGAAGAGGGGCAAACCCATGATAGCGGAGTAGCTGCCCTCGATATGTTCGATCCAGCCCGCCAGCTGGCTCTGCACGCCGTAGCCGCCGGCCTTGCCAAAGGGCTCGCCGCTGCGGATGTAATCGTGGAGGGTGGCTGCGCTGAGCGCGGCAAAGCGCACATGCGACACGCTCAACGCGGTGCGGTCTTGCCATCGGCTGCGCCCGGTGCCGTTGCCGGTGCCCAGGGCGATGGCAGTCAGCACCCGGTGGCTGCGGCCCGACAGCGCCGTCAGCATGGCGCGGGCGTCGTCGGCATCGGCGGGCTTGCCCAGGATGCGCCGTCCCAGCGCCACGGTGGTGTCGGCACACAGGATGGGCGCCTCGGGCAGGCCGCGATGCAGCAAGCGGTGGCGGGCGGCTTGCAGCTTGAGGTGGGTGACCCGCTGCACGTAGTCGGCCGGCAGCTCGGCCGGTAGCACCGCCTCCAGCGCCTCGGCATCCTCGCAGGCGTCGGGCAGCAGCAATTCATGTCGCACCCCCAACTGGTCCAACAGTTGGCGTCGGCGTGGGCTTTGTGAGGCCAGGTAGATGAAGTCGTGCAAGTTGAATCAGGCTGGGCGCCGCAGGGGTTCGGTTGCTGGGTGGACCGGTTTATTCGCGGTGGTACGGATGGCCGGCGGTGACACTCCAGGCCCGGTACAAGGCCTCGGCCAGCAGCACCCGCACAAAGGCATGGGGAAGTGTCAGGTCAGACAAACGCCAGGTCTCGTCGGCGCTGGCTTTGAGGGCGGGGTCCAGGCCGTCCGGGCCGCCCACCAGCAGCACCACATCACGCCCGTCGCCCAGCCAGTAGCGCAGCCGATCTGCCAGTTGCGCGGTGTCGAGCCGCGCGCCGCGCTCGTCCAGCACCACCCGCCGGGCGCCCTTGGGGCAGGCCGCTTCCAGACGCTGGGCCTCGGCGGCCATCATCTGGGCGGCAGTCCGGCCGCTGCTGCGCGGCTCGGCCTTGACGGCCTTGAGCTCGAGCCGCATCTCGGGCGGAAAGCGCTTGGCAAAGTCCTCGTAGGCGGTCTCGGCCCAGGCCGGCGGCCGCTGCCCCACCGCTGCCAGCAGCAGGCGCATGGCGGACGCTCAGCGCCGGGTCGTGGGCTTGGACGACGGCTTGGAGAGGGTCTTGGCCGCTGCCTTGCGACCGGACGGTGCGGCAGCGCGACCGCCCGTGGCAGTCTTGCGGGCCGGGCCCGAGGTCTTGCGCGCAGCGGCCGATACCGACTTGGCGGCCGCCGTGCGGCGGTCCACCGCCTTGACGACGATCGTCTTGAGCACCGGCGCCTTGGCGATGGCCTTTTTGCGTGCCACCACCTTTTTGGCTGCAGCCACCTTGGCCGCCACTTTTTTGGCAGCAGCCGCCTTGGACGCTGGCCGTTGCGAGGGCTCGGGCTTGGCGGCGACAGCAACCCGCGCCGGCTGCGCGGGCGCGGCCGGCTTGGCTGACCGTTTTGCCGCAGCCTTGCGGGCCGGCTTCTTGGCCACCGGCTCGTCGTCCTCGTCCGCATCGTCGTCGCCCGCGCCTTCAGACGCCTTGACCAGACCCTTGGCGGCGCCGCCGAGCTTCATCTTGACAGTCTTGCCGCCCCAGATTTCTTCGAGGCGGTAGTACTCGCGGATGGCGGGCTGCATGATGTGGGCCACGGCCGCACCACAGTCGACGATGATCCACTCGCCGTTTTCGGCGCCTTCGGTGGCCAGCACCGGAAATCCGGCCTCACGCACCGCGTTGCGCACGCCCGAGGCCAGTGCCTTGGTCTGCCGGTTGCTGGTACCCGAGGCGATGATCACGCGCTCGAACAGCGACGACAAGTGCTCGGTGTTGAGAACCAGGATGTCCTGGGCCTTGACGTCCTCGAGGCCATCGACGATGGCCCGTTGAAGTTTGCGAATGTCCATTCAGTGCGGGGTGTCCCGTGGGGTTTGTGGCAAATTGCCCTGTTGATAAAGACCGTGCTGCGAAATGTAGCCGGCTACGCGCTCGCCCACCAGTGCCGCGACCGGCTGGCCGGCGGCCAGGCGCTGGCGGATGTCGCTGGCAGCAATGTCTTGCGGTGGCAGGTCGAGCGTAACCCGCCGGTGAGGCACAGCCGCCAGCGCGGCCGGCGCTTGCGGTGCCTGGCCGGCACGGCCCGCCACCGCCAGCGTGCAGCGCTGCAGCAGCTCGGGCCAGTCGCGCCAGGTGTGGAAGCGGCTGTACTGGTCTTGGCCGAGGATCAGGAACCAGTCAGCCGGGTTTTTATCGGCGCTAGAGCGCTCGGCCTGCAACTCCCGCACCGTGTCGATGGTGAAGGTGGCACCGTCGCGCTGCAGTTCTCGCGGATCGATCAGCATGTCGGGCTCATCGGCCAGCAGCAAGCCCAGCATCGCCAGACGGTGCGCTGCCGAGGCCATCTGCCGGCCGGCCTTTTGCCAGGGCGCGCCGGCCGGCAGCCAGCGCAACTCGTCCAGCGCCAAGGCTTGCCGGGCCAGCCGGCCCAGTGCCAGATGGGCCAGGTGCGGCGGGTCAAAGCTGCCGCCCAGCAGGCCGATGCGTCGTGCGTCGCTCAAGCGCTGCCAGCCCCGTTGGCGCCGCTCGAGTCCAGGCCAGCCCAGTCGCGCGGCCGCAGAAAATCGCTGTAAAGCCGGGCTTCGGGTGTGCCCGGCTCGGGCTGCCAGTTGTAGCGCCACTTCACCACCGGCGGCATCGACATCAGGATGCTCTCGGTGCGGCCGCCCGACTGCAGGCCGAACAAGGTGCCGCGGTCATAGACCAGGTTGAATTCGACGTAGCGGCCCCGCCGGTAGGCCTGAAAATCACGTTCACGCTCGCCGTAGGGCAGCGCGCGCCGGCGCTCCACCAGCGGCAAATAAGCCGGCAAGAAGGCATCGCCCACCGCCCGCAGCATCGCAAAACTCTGCTCGAAGCCCAGTTCGGCAAAGTCGTCAAAAAACACGCCGCCGATGCCGCGCGGCTCGTTGCGGTGTTTGAGAAAGAAGTACTCGTCGCACCAGCTCTTGAAGCGTGGGTACAGGCCGGCACCCAACGGCGCCAGCGCGTCGCGGCAGGTCTGGTGAAAATGCTGGGCGTCGGCCTCGAAGCCGTAGTACGGCGTCAAGTCCATGCCGCCGCCAAACCAGACCACCGGCGGCCTGCCTTCGGGCAGGGCCGCGAACATACGCACGTTCATGTGCACAGTGGGCACATAAGGGTTGCGCGGATGCAACACCAGCGACACACCCATCGCCTCGAACGGCGCGCCAGCCAGCTCGGGCCGGTGCTGGGTGGCCGAGGGCGGCAGCTGCGGGCCCGTGACATGGCTGAAGTTGCAGCCGCCACGCTCGAGCAAGCCGCCCTCCTCCACCAGTTGGCTGCGGCCATCGCCTTGCAGGCGCTCTTGCGGCGCACGCACCCAGGTATCGGTGACAAAGTCCTTGCCGTCAGCAGCCTGCAGCGCGCTGATGATGCGGTGCTGCAGGCCCAGCAGGTAGTCGCGCACGGCTTGGGTTTGCACGGCGTCTCCGGTTTCGATGCGTTGGCCCTTCGGGCTCTCAACGCTTGATGGCACGGTGGCCGATGTCGCGGCGGTACAGCACGCCGTCGATGTGGATGCTGCGTAGCGCGTCGTAGGCACGTTGCTGCGCCAGCTTGGCCGAGTCGCCGAGCGCAGTGACGCACAGCACCCGGCCGCCGGTCACGCGCAGCTTGCCGCCCTCGATTGCCGTGCCGGCATGGAAGACGACCGCGTCTTCGCAGTCAGGCGGCAAGCCGGTGATCAGGTCGCCCTTGCGTGGCGCCGCAGGGTAGCCGGCCGCCGCCAGCACCACGCCCAGCGCAAAGCGCCGGTCCCATTGCAGCTCGACCCGGTCCAGGGTGCCATCGGTGGCATGCAGCAACACCTCGACCAGGTCGCTTTTGAGGCGCATCAGGATCGGCTGGGTCTCCGGGTCACCCAGCCGGGTGTTGAACTCCAGCGTCCTGGGCCGGCCTTGCGGGTCGATCATCAGCCCGGCGTAGAGAAAGCCGGTGAACGGGATACCGTCGCGCGCCATGCCGGCTACCGTCGGCAAGATGATCTCCTGCATCGCCTTGGCATGCACATTGGGCGTGACCACCGGCGCCGGCGAGTAGGCACCCATGCCGCCAGTGTTGGGCCCGGTGTCGGCGTCGCCCAGGCGCTTGTGGTCCTGGCTGCTGGCCAGCGCCAGCACATGCTTGCCGTCCACCAGCACGATGAAGCTGGCCTCTTCGCCCTGCAAGAACTCTTCGATCACCACCCGGGGCAAGGCCAGGCCGTCGGCGCCGGCGTTGTGCTGCACGCCCAGGGTGTTGTCACCCAGCATGAAGTCGATCGCTTCATGCGCCTCGGCCAGCGTCATGGCCACCACCACGCCCTTGCCGGCGGCCAGGCCGTCGGCCTTGACGACGATGGGCGCGCCCGTCTCTTCGACATGGGCATGGGCCAGCGCCGCGTCGGTGAACGCGGCGTAGGTCGCGGTGGGGATGCCGTGGCGCTGCATGAAGTCCTTGGCAAAGGCCTTGGAGCTCTCCAGCTGCGCGGCGGCCGAGGTCGGGCCGAAGATGCGCAAGCCGCGGGCGCGAAAGATGTCGACCACGCCGGCTGAGAGCGGCGCCTCGGGGCCGACCACCGTCAGGCCGATCTTCTCGGCCTCGGCAAAGTCGGCCAGCGCGTTCGGGTCGGTGATCAGCAGGTTGGTGAGTCGGGCGTCTTGCGCGGTGCCGCCATTGCCCGGTGCAACAAACACTTTTTGAGCGCGCTCGCTTTGCGCCAGCTTCCAGGCCAGAGCGTGCTCGCGGCCACCGCCACCAATGACAAGAATGTTCATGAATCCATTTCGGCGTTGTGGAACACCGCTTGCACGTCGTCCAGGTCCTCGATCACGTCGAGCAGTTTTTGCATGCGCTCGGCGTCTTCACCGGCCAGCGGGATGTTGTTCTCGGCCCGCATCGTCACCTCGGCAATCTCGGGCGTCAGGCCGGCAGCCTCGAGCGCCAGCTTGACGGCCTCGAAGTCAGGCGCGGCGCACAGCACCTCGGCAGAGCCGTCATCGTGGGTGATGACGTCGTCGGCGCCGGCCTCCAGCGCCACCTCCATCAGCTTGTCCTCGGGTGTGCCCGGCGCAAACAAAAACTGGCCGCAGTGCTTGAACTGGAACGCCACCGAGCCCTCGGTGCCCAGGTTGCCGCCGTATTTGTTGAAGGCATGGCGCACCTCGGCCACCGTGCGGACCCGGTTGTCGGTCATGGTGTCGACGATGATCGCCGCGCCGCCGATGCCGTAGCCCTCGTAACGGATCTCCTCGTAGCTGATGCCTTCGAGCGTGCCCGAGGCCTTGTCGATGTTGTACTTGATGCGGTCGGCCGGCATGTTGGCGGCCTTGGCGCCGGCAATGGCCAGGCGAAGCCTGGGGTTGACGCCCACGTCGCCGCCGCCCTGGCGTGCGGCGACCGTGATCTCACGGATGATGCGGGTCCAGACCTTGCCGCGTTTTTCGTCCTGGCGACCCTTGCGGTGCTGGATATTGGCCCACTTTGAATGACCGGCCATGCTGGGAGGGCTCCTTGTTTTGAGGGCATGAGTTTAAGTGGGCCGGCGCACAGCCTTCCGACCGGGCAGCGCAGCGGGCTGCCAACCGGGCCCTCTGACCGGCATTTGGCGACGCCAGTCGGCGTTCTGTCCCCCGGCCCTGGCCCGGCCCGGCCGCAGCCGGCAGGATCACTCCCGTCTCTCACCGCCTTCCCACCCCCATCCCACAGTCTTCCGGAGCCCGCCATGACACAGTTCGCCCTCGCCATCCTCAGCCACACCCCGCCCTGGGTCTGGCTCATCCTGGCTGCGTTGGTTGCGCTGGGTCTCAGGCAGGCCCGCGACCATGAGGTCTCGCCCAGCCGTTTGTGGATCCAGCCAGTGGTGTTGGCCGCCTTGTCGCTTTCCGGCACGGTCAGCGCCTTTGGTGCGCAGGCCCTGCCACTCGCCGGCTGGCTGGCCGGTGTGCTGCTGGGTGCAACAGCAAACCAGCAGTTGCGCTTGCCGCGCCTGGTGCAACTGCTGCCCGACGGTCGACTCAGCATCGGCGGCAGTTGGGTGCCCATGGCGCTGCTGATGCTGATCTTCTGGCTGCGTTACGCAGTTGCCGTCTCGCTGAGCTTGTCGCCCACGCTGGCCGGCGAGCCGGTCTTTGTCGCCCTGGCCGGCGCGCTCTACGGCGCCGCCAGCGGCCTGTTTGGCGCCCGGGCCTGGCGAGCGCTGCAACAACGCGGCAATGCCCTGGTGGTTGTCGCCACACCAGCTTGAAACCCCTGCTTGCAGCCGATTTTTGGCACACCGCGGCAAGCTGGTCTACACCCGGCCGGGCCTGACAATGCCGACCATGCCGCCGCCTGATCTCGCCGCCCAAACCACGCAGCCCTGGGATGGTTTTGCGCGCCGCGGTCTGCGCAACCAGGGGGTGTGCGTGGTCATCGCGCTGCTGGTCTGGTTGATGTCATCGGGCGGGCGTGGCAACCTGTTCACCGCCTGGGTCTATTCGGCCGCCATCGGCACGCTGTGCTGGCTGTTCATCGACGGCGGCCGGCTGCTGATGGCGGCCTGGCTGCCGGGGCGGCCCCAGGACTCGGCCTACCGCCGCTCGCGCTGGCCGGGCCCGGGCTGGATGCTGCTGTGCATCCTGGTCGGCACGGCATTGGGCTATACCGGAGGCAGCGCGATTGGCGATGCCGTTACCGGCCTCGTCACACCCAGCCTGCTGCAGAACCGCGGCGCCATCGCCATCAGCATCATCGTGGCCTTTGCCGCCACCTGGTACTTCTATGCCAACGAACGGCTGCGGTCCGAGCAGGCGGCGGCCGACGCGGCGCGGCGCGTAGCCGCCGAGGCCCAGCTGATGCTGCTGCAGTCGCAGCTGGAGCCGCACATGCTGTTCAACACCCTGGCCAACCTGCGGGTGCTGATCTCACTCGACCCGCCGCGCGCCCAGGCCATGCTCGACCGCCTGATCGGCTACCTGCGCGCCACCCTGGGTGCGTCGCGCGCCACCTTGCACCCGCTGTCGGCCGAGTTTGACCGGCTGACCGACTACCTGGCGCTGATGACCCTGCGGATGGGCCCGCGGCTGCAGGTGTCGCTGGACCTGCCGGCTGCCCTGCGCGACCTGCCAGTGCCACCGCTGTTGCTGCAGCCGCTGGTGGAAAACAGCATCCGCCACGGCCTGGAGCCCAAGCTGGAGGGTGGCCGGATCGCCGTGCGGGCCGAGCAGCGCGGCGATCGGCTGCTGCTGACGGTGCGCGACACCGGGCTGGGGCTGCCGGCAGGCGCTGGCGGGGCCATCACAGGGCCGATCTCCGGCGCACCCGCCAGCGACTGCGGCAGCCACTACGGCAGCCAGCACGTTGCCGCGCGGCTGGCCACGATGTACGGTGATCAGGCGAGATTCACGCTGGCGCCGGCCACCGACCCAGAGGGCGGCACACTGGCCGTGCTCGATTTGCCGCTGCCGACAGAGTCTGCTGCGGCTGCGACCCGCCGCGCTGGCCCACCCACCCCGCCCGGCCGAGGCGACACACCCTGAAGCGTCACGCCATGCCCAGCGCCCTGATTGCCGAAGACGAGCCCTTGCTGGCTGCCGCCCTGGTCGCTGACCTGGCGCGGCTGTGGCCCGACCTGGCCATTGCCGCGCTGGTGGGCGACGGCCTGAGCGCAGCACGCCAGGCCCTGGCCTTGCAGCCCGAGGTGTGTTTTCTCGACATCCGCATGCCCGGCGCCAGCGGGCTGGAGGCGGCCCAGGCATTGGCCGAAGACTGGCCGGAGAACCGACCCTTTCCGCTGCTGGTGTTTGTCACCGCCTACGACCAGTTCGCGCTGCAAGCCTTTGAGGCCCAGGCGGTGGACTACCTCGTCAAGCCGGTGGATGGCCCGCGCCTGGCGGCTTGCGTGGCAAGGCTGAAACTGCGCTTGGCAGACCGGGCGGCGGCGCCATTGCCGGCGGGCGCCGCCGCCTTGCCAGCTGCGCCCGGCGCCCCGCTGACGGAGACCGGCCTCCAGCAGACGCTCAGCCAATTGCATGCTCTGCTGGCCGGTGCCCCGAGCAACCCACCGGCGCCCCGGCTGGTGGTGATCCAGGCCGGGGTGGGCAACACCGTGCACCTGGTGCCGGTGGCCGAGGTGCTGTACTTTGAAGCGGCTGACAAGTATTTGCGGGTGGTCACCGCCGAGCGCGAGCACCTGATCCGCTTGTCGCTGCGTGAACTGGTGCCGCAGCTCGATGGACAGCAGTTCTGGCAGGTTCACCGCAGCCTGCTGGTGCGGGCCTCGGCCATCACCACCGCTGTGCGGGACGACTCGGGCAAAGTGTTCTTGTCGCTGCGCGGCCGGCCCGAGCGGCTTACCGCCAGCCGGCTGTACGCCCATTTGTTCAAGGGCATGTGAAGCCGGCGGGCGATGCTGGCGCGGCCCAGGTCGGCAACTGGCTCAAGGCACCGGCTCAGGCGCAGCGCCCTGGCCGCCTGGGCGCTTGCAAGTTGGCGACAAAATAGTCCTCCAGCGTGCGCAGCAGCGCATGCGGATCGGGCGACGGCGCAAACCGCTCGCCCAAACGCACGGTGAACACCATCGGCAAGGGCGGCAGTTTCCAGATCGGCCAACCTTTGCCGAGGTAGGGTGAATCGGTGTCGATGAACACGGTCTGAATCGGCACGTCAGCGAGTTTGGCGATCAGGGTCACCCCAGGGCGGAACGGGTTGACCGGTCGCACCGTGGTGCGGGTGCCTTCCGGAAAGATCACCAACTGCCCGCCGCGCCTCAAATCCTGCACCGTCAGCCGAATCATGCCCCGGGCCGAATCGTTTCGGATGTAGCGCGCCAACCGTGCGCCCGCGCCGAGAAACAGGTTCTTCATCAGCTCGGCTTTCATGATGCAGGCGCTGCGCGGCAGGCGCGCCACCAGGATCAGTGCGTCGAGCATGCTGGGGTGGTTGGCAACGATGATCAGGCCGGCCTCGTCCCGAAAGCGGTCGAGCACACTCGACTCGATCTTGAGCATGCCTGCCAGCGACGCCAGCGCCCAGAAAGCCCGGTAACACCAGGCGATGACCGCCCGCCCGACCGCGCGACCGCGCTCGACCGGCAGCAAGGGATACAGCGGCACCGCCAGCAGGTTCCAGCCCAGTGATACCAGGCCGAGCACCGTCAGCAAGGCCAGCAGCAGCCCAGTGCGGGCCCAGGTCCTGAGGCGATCCATCACCTGCTCACTCGGTAACGGTCACACGTTGCGATGAGTTGGCCAACACCCAGGACAGTGCGATGCCGAAGGCGACATTGTCAGTCTGGCGCACCAGCGGGCTGGCGGCAAAACTTGCGCCGCGCAGGCTGTCGCGCCGCACGAACAAGCCCAACCAGGCGGCATCAAAGCGCCGCGACAACGCCAGCGTCAACTCGCTCCCGGCGGCGCCGCCGTGCGACCGGTAGGCTGGGCGTTGCGGCGTGGCCTGAGCGGGTGCCACATCGTAAAAATAAGCGTTGAACCGCTGGCTGGACAAGACCGCCTCCGCCTGCAAGCCCAGCCTCCAGGACTGCGGCAGCTCAAGGTCAAGATTGAGGTTGGGGGTGGCGATCCAACCCATGGCGCGCGGTTGCCGCTCGAGTGTCAGCGCCGCCCGCAGCGGCACCCGCAGGTCGAGTTTCCAGTGCGTACCGTGGGCCAGTGCGAGGTTGAACTTGGGACCGAACTCCAGCGTAGGCGCCAGATCGGTCATGCCACGGCGGGCCCGGTTGTCACTGCTGCGCGTGGGCGCGCTCGCCGCCACACTGAGGTCGAGCTGAACCCGGTCCGAATCAAACAACAGGGCACGCGCACCGTCACGGTCCGCCTTGAATATCTCGCCCCGGTATTGCACATACGGCACCGGCAGGGTCCAGGTGTGCGACTGGTCCGACCCTCGGTAGTGCGGCAGCCTCAGCGCAGCCACGCCCAGGCCCAACTCCCACAACGGCCGCTCGACCTCGGCGGCCAGCGCGGCCGACGCCGGGGCGCCCAGCACCGCCACCGCCACCGCAGCCGCCAGCTGCGCAGCAATGCCTGGCCGGCCGCTCAGGTTGGCCATGGCACGCCCCTCGCTGGCGCATCGCCCGACGTGGAATCACCCGACGCCGAATCAAAAATTCGACAAAAAAATTGCCCTTGCCCGGCTGCACCGCCGCAGCAAATCGTCTGTGGCCTTTGGCAGCGCAAACCAGGGGGTGGGCACGGCGGCTCTCTGAGAAGCATCATCCCCAGCATTATCACCACCCGCCTCCAGGGCCAGCGCCGGGGCCAGCGCCGGGGCCAAAGGGTGTTCTGGCAGGAAAACGCCGGGCGGATACCGTTGCCACAGGTTGCCTGCCGGCACTGCGCCGCCCCGTTCAATCGCCTCCAGCGCTGCAAGGCGCATCAGTCGGGCGCTTCGCGCAACTCGCGCCTGGTGGCCGCGTCTTGGTCCGCGCCAGCGTTCTTTCGTCGCTCCGGGCCACCCGCCAGGATCGGCCGGCTCTAGGATGCTGTCGGGCTTGGGGACGGGGCTGCGTCCCCAAGCCCGACAGCCTCCCCGTATTCACCGATGCCGCAACAGGCCGGTGGACCCAAAGCCTCAAATCAACCCGGAGCTTCCCGATGTCCCCATACCCCGACAGCACGCCCCCCAGCCTGGCACAGCGCGCGCGCCGTCGCGTGGCCCTGAAGAAGGGCTTTTTCATCCACCTGCTGGTGTTTGTGCTGGTCAACGCCGGGCTCTTTGTGCTGTGGCAAGGTGCCGAGTGGGGCCTGGGCGACGGTGCGGGCTGGGGCCGACACCACCGGGTGGGTGGTTTCCTTCCACTTTGGGGCTGGGGCCTGGGCCTGACGATCCATGGCATCCTTGTGCTGCTGCGACTGCAGGGCGAGGGCCTGACCCAGCGCATGGTCGAGCGCGAGATCGAAACGCTCAAGCGACGCGAAGGCGGCGATGCCCGCTGAGCCGCGCCCAGGGCCGGAAGCTGCAGCGGCTGCGGGCCCGCCAGCCTCCTAGAATTGGCCACCTCCGCCCGATTCGCGGCCGGCCGCTGGCGGCCTGGCCGCCCCGCCCCTGCCCATGTCCGCGCCCCCGAAATCCGATGCCCCGGCCAAGCCGGCCAACTTTTTGCGCACGCTGATTGAGCGCGAGCTGCAAGACGGGGTCTATGCCCAGCGACAGTGGGGCGGCTCACCCGGCGATGCGGCTCACCATCTGTCCGGAGAGGCCGACCCAGCGCCGGTGCGGCTGCGCTTTCCGCCCGAACCCAACGGCTACCTGCACATCGGCCATGCCAAAAGCATCTGCCTGAACTTTGGCCTGGCGCGTGATTTTGGCGGCATCTGTCATCTGCGTTTCGACGACACCAACCCCGAGAAAGAAGAGCAGGAGTTTGTCGACGCGATCATCGAGATGGTGCACTGGCTGGGCTGGTCCTGGGATGCAAACTTCAAGAACCAACCCAGCCACCACCTGTACTACGCCAGCAATTATTTCGACTTCATGTACCGCGCGGCCGAACACTTGGTCGAGCGCGGCCTGGCCTATGTCGATGAGCAGAGCGCCGAGGCCATGCGCGCCAACCGGGGCGATTTCAACACCCCTGGCACCGACAGCCCGTGGCGCGGCCGAACACCGGCCGAGAACCTGGTCCGTCTGCGCGAAATGCGGGACGGCCAGCATGCCGACGGCTCGATGGTGCTGCGCGCGCGCATCGACATGGCCTCGCCCAACATCAACCTGCGCGACCCTGCCCTCTACCGCATCAAGCGCGCGCACCACCACAACACCGGTGATGCCTGGTGCATCTACCCGATGTACGCCTATGCGCACCCGATCGAGGACGCGCTGGAGAACATCACCCACAGCCTGTGCACGCTGGAGTTCGAGGACCAGCGGCCCTGGTACGACTGGCTGCTTGGCCAACTCGCTGACGGTGGCCTGCTGCAGCGGCCGCTGCCCAAGCAGCATGAGTTCGGCCGGCTCAACCTGACCTACGTGATGACCAGCAAACGCAAACTGCGTGCGCTGGTGGACGAGGGCATCGTCAGCGGTTGGGACGACCCGCGCATGCCCACCCTGGCCGGCATGCGCCGGCGTGGCTACACGCCCGAGGCGGTGCGCAAGTTTGCCGAGGACACCGGTGCGTCCAAGACCAACATCTGGGTGGACTACAGCGTGCTCGACGGCGCGCTGCGCGCTGACCTCGAAGGCAAGGCCGGCCGGGCGATGGCCGTGATCGCCCCGCTCAAGCTCAAACTCGTCAACTGGGCCGAGCTGTTTGGCGCCAGCCATGTCGAGCCCTGCAGCGCTCCGGCCCATCCGCAGCTGCCCGAGCTGGGCCTGCGCGCCTTTGGCCTGGGGGCCGAAGTCTGGGTCGAGCAAGACGACTTTGCCGAAGTGCCGGCCAAGGGCTTTTTCAGGCTGTTTCCGGGCAGCCGGGTGCGCCTCAAGTACGGCATGGTGGTCGAGTGCACCGGCTGCGAGAAGGACGCCGAGGGCCGCGTCAGCGCCGTGCTGGCCGTGGTCGTACCCGACACCAAGAGCGGCACGCCCGGGGCCGATGCGGTCAAAGTCAAGGGCACGATCACCTGGGTCGGGGTGCAGGACGGCCTGGCCGCCACCTTCGTCCTGTACGACCGCTTGTTCACCGTGCCGCAGCCCGAGGCTGGCGGTCGGGACTTCCGCGAGTCACTGAACCCGGCCAGCAAAACGGTCTCCACCGGCTTTGTCGAGCCCTCATTGGCCACGGCACCGGCTGACCAGCGCTACCAGTTCGAGCGCCACGGCTACTTCGTCAGCGACCGCCACGACCACCGCCCGGAGGCGCCGGTGTTCAACCGCATCGCCGGATTGAAAGACGGCTGGGCCAAATGACGGCGCGCACGCAGGGCGAGCTTTTGAGCCGGCGCTTTGGCTGGCGCTGAACACCTGTGATCGATTTCTGGCCTGCCTGCGCCTACCGCCACCTCGCGCTTGATGCGCAAGGCCGGCTGCTGCCCACCGCTGCCTGGCTGGCGCAGTGGCTGGACCGCCCCGAACTGGCGCTGGTGGCCGAGTCTTGCAAAGCCGAAACCCGGCTGCACCAGGCCCTGCGCAATGACCCGCTGCGCCCCGTGCCAGCGGCTGAACTGGCGGCCCTGCAAGACGCCGATGCGCGCGAGAACTACCAGCAATTTCTCGCCCTGCGCGACGGCTTGCTGGCCGCCGGCACGCTGGAGGCGTTCTACATCGACCTGTTCCGGCAAGCGGCCATCCGCCTGCCGCCGGTGTTCATCAACCTGATCGCCCAGACCATCCTGCGCCACTTGCTGGATGCCGACGCCGACGCTTTTGAGGCGCGCGCCGCCGAGCTGCTGTTCCGGCCGCAGCGCATCAGCCTGCAATCGGGCCGGGTACTGGCGGGCGACAGCGCCACGCTCGACCGCTTGAGTGACGCGGGCGGCTTTGGCGCGCTCGGCCGACTGCTGGCCGAGGCCCAGATACCGCTGCGCAGCCATCAGCTGCAAGTCTTGAGTACCGACAACGCCGCCGACTACTGGCACGACCTGGACCATGACGGTTCGGAGCGGCACCGCTTTGTGCTCGACCTGACGCTGCAAGTGCCCAAGACGTTGGCGCCGGGCATCAGCGCACCGCTGACGCTGAGCCACTCCGGCCTGGCGGCACTGGCACGGGTGCTGGCACGCTGGGTGCAGCACCTGCTGGGCTTGAGCGTCCACATCACGCCGCTGGCCCGCATCGACGACGCGCACTGGCGCTGGCACCTGGGACTGGACGCCGAATCCACCGCCATCCTGAATGATTTGTACCGGGCTCAGCCGGTGGACGAAGCCCGGCTGGCGCGCTTGGTCGGGCTGTTCCGGCTCGACTTTGCCGACCCCACCGACATGCAGGTCGAGCTGGCCGGCATGCCGGTCTGGCTGGGCCTGGCCAGCAACGCCGACGGCCTGTTGCGGCTCAAGCCCCAGAACCTGTTGCTGAACCTGCCGCTGGCGCGGCGGTCTTGAGCCCGCGAGCCGACACGGGCCTGGACGTTCCCGCTGCGCCCAGATGCCCGGCGTGACCGTCAGCCCGTGAATCAAGACCGCCGGCGGATCGCAGCGTCAGCGCGGCGTGCCAGCCTTGAGTGTCAGTGGCCGGTCCTGAAGTCATTGCGACCGCTGCGGTCCACACCCTTGAGCAGCCAAAGCGGCCGCTGCGCAAAGTCAACCGCCACGCCGGTCTGGCCGCGCGCAGGTTGCAGGCTGCGGTCAAAGTGTGAGCTGGCCGGCATGTAGCGCAAGGCCACGCCGGTGCGGCGCTGGGCGCTGGTGTTGGCGGCGGCGCCGTGGATCAAGTAGACATCGTGCAGACTCATCTGGCCGGGCTGCAGTTCAATGTCCACCGCCGACGCTGCGTCAAAGGCGTCGTCGGCCAGCCGCTGTTGCAGTGTCAGGTCGCTGCGGTCCTCGAACAGGTGGGGATGCAACTGTTGGGGACGGTGCGAGCCGGGGATCACGCGCAGGCAGCCATTGGCGCGGGTGCTGGGCTCCAGCGCCACCCAAACCGTGCAGGTGGCCAGCGGGCGAATCGGCCAGTAGTGGCCGTCCTGGTGCCAGGGCGTGGCGTAACCGTCGCCGGCTGGCTTGCAGAAGACATGGGCGCCCCACAGGATCAGGTCGTCGCCGAGCACAGCCGACACCCGTTCGACAATGGCCGGGTCGCGTGCCAGATCGAGAAATGCCGCCACGCCTCGCACGCCCTCGCCGTTGTCGGGGCGGCCGTCGGCGCCAGCACCTGCACCGGCTGCGCGCTCGATATGCGCCGACACCAGCTTTTCAGGCCGCACGCCGGGGTTGCGGCGCAACAGTTCGGCCAGCGCCGCTTGCATCTCGGTCACCTGATCGGCGGGCAGGCGCCAAAGAGGTACCACCCAGCCCTCAGCGTGGTAACGGGCGATTTCGTCGGCGTGCAGGCGGGCCATCGGCGTTGAGGGGGAGATCAGGAGCTTGGGCCGGACGGCAGGCGGTGCTCGCGGCCGGGGCAGAGGTGACGGCATTTTGCGGCCTGCCGGCCCCACCCACCAGCCCGGGCCGATCCGCAGCGTGGCTGCGCCGCACCGCCGCTACCATGGCCGGATGCGCCCACCACCGCCCGCCGCCGAGTCTGCCGTCCCGTCTGCTGCGCCGTCGCGGCAAGCTGCTGCATCCGCGTTTGCACCGCCGTCCACAGCACCACCTGGCCGCACCGCCGCGTTGACGCTGTTGGCGATGCTGGCCTTTGCCGGCAACTCGCTGCTGTGCCGCATCGCCTTGAAGCAGACCGGCATCGACCCGGCCAGCTTCACCAGCCTGCGCCTGGCCTCGGGCGCGTTGATGCTGGCGCTGCTGGTGTTCTTGCGAGGTCGCTCAGGCACGGGGGCTGGCCGCCAAGGTGCCAGCTACACAGCGCCAGCGCTGCGGCCGTGGCAGGGCGGAAGTTGGCTGTCTGCACTGGCCCTGTTTGTCTATGCCGCTGGATTTTCATTTGCCTATGTCAGCCTGACTGCCGCCACCGGCGCCCTGCTGCTGTTTGGCGTGGTGCAGACCTCGATGATCGGCTGGGGCTTGTCGCGGGGCGAGCGGCTGCGGCCGCTGCAGTGGCTGGGTCTGGTGACCGCCAGTGCCGGGCTGGTGTGGCTGTTGCTGCCCGGTCTGACCGCACCGTCACTGAGTGCGGGCGCACTGATGGCCAGTGCCGGTGTGGCGTGGGCGGTGTACACGCTGCGGGGTCGCGCCACGGGTTCGGGTGGAGCCGTGCTCGATGCCACCACGGTGACCGCCGGCAACTTCTTGCGGGCAGCGCCCTTGGCGCTGGGCGTCAGCGCGCTGCTTTGGCCATTGGCGCGCTGGGACGTGCAAGGGGCCCTGCTGGCGCTGGCCTCGGGCGCCCTGGCCTCGGGCCTGGGCTATGCCATCTGGTACACAGCGCTGCGCGGCCTGTCCGCTACGCGGGCGGCCATCGTGCAACTGACGGTGCCGGCCTTGGCCACCGCCGGTGGTGTCTTGCTGCTGGGCGAGCTGCTGACGCCGCATCTGCTGGGCGCCTCGGCGGCGGTATTGGGTGGCGTGGCGCTGGTGATCCTGGCCAGGCCGTCGGCGGGCTGATCCGGAAATGCCCGGCCTGTGCCGTGGCACCCCACGGCCTCGCAGAGCTCGGCCGCTTCGGCAGGCGACAGCCAGTCCGCAGGGACTGGCTGACGTCCGGCCTCAGCCCATTCGCAGGGCCATCACGCCGGCCAGGATCACCGCGGTGCCCAAGGCGCGCTGCAGGCCGAACTTCTCCTTCAACAACCGGCTGCCCAGCAGCGCTGCAAACAGCACCGAGGTTTCGCGCAGCGCGGCCACACTGGCCACCGGTGCCCGGGTCATGGCCCACAGTGCAATCGCATACGAGCCTATCGAAGCACTGCCGCCGAGCGCGGCCAGCGGCCAGCGACGGCGGGCGTAGGCCACGATCTGGCGCCGTCCGGTGGCATCGCGGCGCAGCCAGACCAGCGCCGGGTAGGCAATGCCGTCCAGCACAAACAGCAGCATCACATAACGCAGCGCCTGGCCGCCGTGCGCCACCTCGGTGCGCACCCCCAGGCCGTCGACCACGGTATAAACCGCGATGATGCCGGCGTTGGCAAACGCATAGGCCAGTGCCTTGCGGTGGTGCAGCGCTTCACCTGGGTGCGCCAGGCCCACCAACGCCACCCCGAGGGAGATGCCGACGATGCCGACCCAGGCGGCGGCACTCGGGGTCTCGTGGATCAGCGCGCTGCTGCCCAAAGCCACCAACAAGGGCGCAAAGCCCCGCATGATCGGGTAGGTCAGGCCCAGGTCGCCGTGCTGGTAAGCCCCGGCAAGCGCGATGTAGTAGCCGATGTGGATGACCAAGGATGCGGCGATGTAAGGCAGGCCCGCCGGGCCCGGCAGCCCCGTCAGGCACAGCAGTGGCAGGGCCACCAGCGCACCGAGAAAATGCACCAGTGCAGTGTCGAGCGGCTTGTCGCCGCTGCTCTTGACCAGCGCGTTCCAGCCCGCATGCAGCAGCGCACCCACCAGCACGGCGGCAACAATGGGCCAGGTCAGGGCCAGCGGCGTCGGATCAGGCGGCAAACGCTGACTCGCACCAGGGTGGCATCAGGCGAGCGCGCAACGCCGGGCCCGGGCCATGAAGTGGAGCAGCGTCGGCGTGACCCTGTCGGCCGATTTGGCCTCGTCATCCCACAGGCGCAGGCGCACGGCCTCTTCGGCACCCGGCCGGGCGCTGAAATCAGCAGCCTGCGTTGCGCTGAAGGCACTGCCCTGCAACACCAGGCTGCGCCGGGAGTCGGCCGACAACGCATCGAGGTAACCGGGCCGGGTGGCGCAGAGGTAGCGCTTGGCGTCGACATGCCCTTGCACCGCGCCCAGCACCCGGGCCGAGAACAATCGGCGCAAGAACGGCAAGGCAATGAACTGGTGCAGATCGTCCACGCCGTGCAGGGTGGGGGTGTGGCCAGCATCGGCACCCGGGTCCACCACCAGGTGACCCAGGTCGTGCAGCAGCGCGGCGGTGACGAGTTCGTCATCGGCCCCATCGGCTTCGGCCAACGCGGCGGCCTGCAGTGCATGCTGCAGCTGGGTCACCGGCTCGCCGCTGTATTGCGCCTGACCGCGCCGGCGGTAGAGCAGCTCGATGTCGTCAAGGGAGAACAGGCTTGAGGGCATGGCTCAGGCCCAGGGGATCGAGTAGGTCTTGGTGTTGGTGAAGCTTTTCATGGCCTCCTGCACACCCTCCTTGTAGCCCAGGCCCGAATCCTTGATGCCGCCAAACGGCGTCAGCTCCAGCCGGTAGCCGGGCACCTCCCGCACGTTGACGCTGCCCACTTGCAGCCCGTTGACAAAGCGGGTGATGTCGTCCATCCGGTTGGTGCAGACCGCCGATGACAGACCGTAGGCGGTGGCGTTGGCGATGGCAATCGCCTCGTCGATGGTGCTGAAGGTGATGATCGGCGACACCGGGCCAAAGGTTTCCTCCCGCACCAGGGTCATGCCCGGTTGCACCCGGTCGAGCACGGTGGGGGCGTAGAGCGCACCGACGCGCCGGTGACCGGCCAGCAGGCGGGCGCCCTGGGCGATGGCCTCGTCCACTCGCGACTCGAACAGCCGCGCCGCCGCCTCGTCGATCACCGTGCCCATCTGGTTGCCGGGATCGGTCGGGTCGCCGTAGCGCCAGGCCAGGGTTTTTTCGACCACCAGTTCGGTGAAGGCCGCCGCCACCTGGTCATGCACGAGCAAGCGCTTGACTGCGGTGCAGCGCTGGCCCGAGTTCTTGTAGCTGCCTGAGACCGCCAGGCTGCTGGCCTCGTCCAGGTCGGCGTCGTCCATCACGATGATCGGGTCGTTGCCGCCCAGCTCCAGCACCACCCGCCGGTAGCCGGCCTTGGCCGCGATGGCTTTGCCGATCGCCACCCCGCCGGTGAAAGTCACCAGGTCCACCGCCGGATGGGTGATCAGCTCGTCGGCAATCTCGCGCGGGTCGCCGGTGATCACGCTCAACATCTCGGGCGGCAGGCCGGCGGCGTAGAGGATGTCGGCCAGCAGCAAGGCCGACAGCGGCACCTTCTCGGACGGCTTGAGCACCATCCGGTTGTTGGTGGCGATGGCCGGCACGATCTTGTGCGCCACCTGGTTCATCGGGTGGTTGAAGGGCGTGATCGCAGTGATCACGCCCAACAGCGGATCGCGCTGGGTGTAGACCCGACGCTGGCGGCCGTGAGGCGTGATGTCGCAGGAGAACACCTGACCGTCGTCCTTGAGCACCTCGTGCGCACCGAACATCAACACATCCGCCACCCGGCCGGTCTCATACCGGCTGTCTTGCAGGCACAGGCCGCTCTCGGCGGTGATCAGCGCAGCGATCTCGGCGCTGCGCTGGCGCACTGCGGCGGCCGCCTGGTTGAGGATGTTGGCGCGCTCAAACCGGCTGAGCCGGGCGCGGTAGCCCTGGGCGATGCTCAAGGCGCGGCGCACCTCGTCCAGCGTGGCTTTGGGCACGGTGCCCACCAGCGCACCGGTGTAGGGGTTGTGCACGGCGATGTGGGCGGCACGGCCGGCACCGACCACTTCGCCGGCCAGGCGCAGGCCCTCGGTGCGCACAGCGCAGGCCGGCTGGGCTTGGGCTGCGGTCAGGCCGGCCTCGGCCTCGGCGTGCTGGGCCAAGGGGCTGTCATTGGGCATGGTTGAGCGCCAGGTCAAAGGCATCGAAGTTGCGCCAGCGGCGCTGCAGGTCGAGCCCGGCGATAGCTCGGTTGAGGATCAGCGGCACCCGCTGCTCGGCGGTGCCGCCGTGCGAGCGCAAAGGCACCTCGAGCGCGCTCAGGTCGTGCCGGGCCGCGCTGGTGCCGATCACCGTGAAGCGCTCGGACACCACCACCAGATCCCCGATGCGGTCGGCCGGCAGCTCAAAACGCGCCGCCGCCTGCTCCCGGGTGAACACGCCCTCGATGCCGCGCCGCGCCGCCAGCCGCCGGGCCAGTGACGCCGTATCGACACGGGCCGGCAGGTAGACCGTGGCAAACGAGCCCAGCGCGCCGTGGTGCACCACGTAGGGGTCGGTGATCGGCAAGATGACCCGCGCCGACCCATCGCCTGAAGCCACGCCCAGCCAGTCGTCCAGCAGGTCTTGCAGGTAGACCACATCGGGCTTGGCGTCCATGCCGGTCTTGGCATTCATGCCGTGGTCGGCCGTCAGCGCGATCACGCAGCCCAGGTCATCGAGTTGGCCCAGGTAGCGGTCCATCATCGCGTAGAAGGCATTGGCGCCGGCCGTGCCGGGTGCGTGCTTGTGCTGGATGTAGTCGGTGGTGGACAGGTACATCAGATCGGGCCGGCCCGGTTGTCGCTGCATCAGCTTCAGACCGGCGGCAAAAACAAACTCGGACAACTCTGCGCTGTACACATCGGGCACCGCCATGCCGACTGCCTCGACCACGCCGGTGATGCCGTTCTCTGCCACGGTGGCGGTGTCGGCCTTCTCGGACGAGAAGCAGATGCCCGTCATGCCAAAGCCCAGCAGCCGGCGCAGCTTGTCCTTGGCGGTGATCACCGCGCAGCGCTGGCCGGCGGCGGACAACGCGGCCAGGATGGTGGGCGCCCGCAGCCACTTCGGGTCGTTCATCATCACCTCGCAGCCGCTGGCCACGTCAAAGAGGTAGTTGCCGCAGATACCGTGCACCGAGGGCGGCGCGCCCGTCACGATCGACAGGTTGTTCGGGTTGGTGAAGCTGGGCACCACGCAATCGGCGATCAGCGCGGTGCCGGTTGCCAGCGTGCGCGCCATCCAGGGCATGGCACCGGCAGCCACCGCCTGGGCGATGTACTCGGGCTCGCAGCCGTCAACACACACCACCACGGTAGGCTGGGTGGGCAGGCGGTAGCGGCGCTGGTTGACGAGCAGGGTTTGGGGTTCAGACATTCGGGATCCTGGATTTGGCGGTGGCCGAATGAGGTTGGCTGCTCGCGGCCGCCTGGGCTGCGGGCTGGGCTTGCTGCTTGCGCAGCGTGCGCTGCTTGCTTTTTTGCACATGGGCCCGCAGCGCCTGGCCGGCGGCCTCGGCATCACCGGCGGCAATGGCTTTGAGAATGGCACGGTGCTCGGCCACCGAGACCGGGATCTGCCCGCCGTCCGACAGGTTGAGGCGGCGAAACAGCGACAGCTCGTTGACAAGTCGCCGGTACAGCGCGAGCAGCTTGCGGTTGCCGGCAAACTCGACCAGCCGGTCGTGGAACGCGAGGTTGAGCCGGTGGTACGGATCACTCGCCGAGGTGTCGTGGCCCGCTTTGACCAGGCGCTCCATCTGCTCGACCAGCCCCCGCAACTGCTGCAGTTGCACAGGCGTGATGCGCTCGGCCAGTTGCCGGCCGACCGACTCGTCGAACATCGCGCGCAGGTCGTAGATCTCCATCGCCTCGTCGATCGGGATGCTGCGCACAAAAACGCCCCGGTTCTTCTCCAAACGCACCAGACCGGCTTCTTCCAGCATGCGGAAGGCCTCGCGGATCGGCCCGCGCGACACGCCCAGCCGGTCTGCCAGCAGGGCTTCGGTGAGTTTGGCTCCGGGCGCCAGCTCACCCGACAAGATCAGGCGCTCGATCTCGGCCTGCACCACGCTGGTGAGCGAGTGGGCCTGCAGCAGCGCAATCGTGGCCTGGGTGGCCTGGGTGGCCTGGGTGGCCTGGGGGGCCGGGGTGGCCGGGGCGGCAGACAGCCCCGGCAGTCGTAGCGTCGCTTTCATTGCCAGCCATTGGACGCCGGTCCAATCAGATTGTCAACAATCTACAAACTACCATTGACAAGGCCACAGCAGGCCGACAACATGCTCCGATTCGGTCATCGTGCTGTCACGGTCGCCGGTCCATGCTCTGAGTTTTTTTGCCGCTTCCCTTCTTGATCCGGAGAACTTCATGAGATTGCCGTGCCCCCGTCCCCCGCTCAAGCTGCTGGCCTTGGCCCTGACCGCATCCTTGATCGCATCCTTCACCAGCACGGGCGCCATGGCCCAGGGCAAGACCCAGTTGCTGGTCTACACCGCGCTCGAAACCGACCAGCTCAAGGCCTACCAGGAAGGCTTCAACAAAGCCTATCCGGACATCGAGCTGAAATGGGTGCGGGACAGTACCGGCGTGATCACCGCCAAGCTGCTGGCTGAAAAGGCCAACCCGCAAGCAGACGCGGTAATGGGCGTGGCCGCATCCAGCCTGGCCTTGCTGGACAAGAACGGCATGCTCGAGGCCTACCGGCCGCTCAACCTCGACGCGATCATGTCGCAGTACCGGGACAAGAAAAACCCGCCGGCCTGGTTTGGCATGGACGTCTGGGGTGCCACGGTCTGCTTCAACACCGTCGAGGCCGCCAAGAAGGGCATCCCCAAGCCCGAGACCTGGAAAGACCTGACCAAGCCGGCCTACAAGGGCCAGGTGGTGATGCCGAACCCGGCCTCGTCGGGCACCGGATTCTTCGACGTCACCGCCTGGTTGACGCTCTGGGGCGACGACAACGGCAAGGGCGGCGGCTGGAAGTACATGGACGCGCTGCACGAGAACATCGGCCAGTACACCCACTCCGGCAGCAAGCCCTGCAACATGGCTGCGGCGGGTGAGTACGTGGTGGGTATCAGCTTCGAATACCGCGGCAATGCCAACAAGGCCAAGGGCGCGCCTATCGACCTGGTCTTCCCGAAAGAAGGCCTGGGCTGGGACCTGGAGGCGTTTGCGATCCACAAAGGCACCAGGAAGCTCGACGCCGCCAAGAAGCTCGCCGACTGGGCCAGCAGCAAAGATGCGATGCTGCTGTACGGCAAGAATTTTGCCATCACCGCCCAGCCGGGCGTGGCTGCGCCGTTGGCCAACGTGCCCAAGGACTACGAGGCGCGCCTGGTCAAGCTGGACTTCAACGTAGCGGCCGAGAACCGCGAGCGGGTGTTGGCCGAGTGGAACAAGCGCTACAGCGCCAAGTCCGAACCCAAGAAATAAGGCGCGCCGGGTGAGCGAGCCGAGTTACCTGCAACTCGAAGGCGTTGCCAAGCAGTTCGGCAGCTTCACCGCATTGCAGGGCGTGGACCTGCAGATCGCCTCCGGCGAGTTTGTCTGCTTTCTCGGGCCCTCGGGCTGCGGCAAGACCACGCTGCTGCGCATCATCGCCGGGCTCGAGGCGCACAGCGCCGGCCGCATCCTGCAGGCCGGGCGCGACATCTCCACCCTGCCGCCGGCCCAGCGCGACTACGGCATCGTGTTCCAGTCCTACGCGCTGTTTCCCAACCTGAGCGTGGCGGACAACGTGGCCTACGGGCTGGTCAATCGCCAGCGGCCCAGGGCCGAGATCCGCGCCCGGGTAGCTGAGTTGCTCGGGCTGGTGGGCTTGCCGGGCAGCGAGGCCAAAGTGCCGGCGCAGTTGTCAGGCGGCCAGCAGCAGCGGGTAGCGCTGGCCCGGGCGCTGGCCACCTCGCCCGGCTTGCTGCTGCTCGACGAGCCGCTGTCGGCACTCGACGCGATAGTGCGGGTGCATTTGCGCCAGGAGATCAAGAGCCTGCAGCGCCGCCTGGGCGTGACCACCATCATGGTGACGCACGACCAGGAAGAAGCGCTGTCGGTGGCCGACCGCATCGTGGTGATGAATCACGGCCGGATCGAGCAGGTGGGCACGCCGATGCAGGTCTACCGCGAGCCGGCCTCGGCCTTCGTGGCCGATTTTGTCGGCCGTGTCAACGCCCTGCCCGCCAGGCTTGAGGCCGGCGGCGTGCGGCTGGGGGGCACACACTTCGATTGCCCGCACCCGGGCCAGGCAGGGCGTGAAGTGACGGTGTACCTGCGGCCCGAGGATGTGCTGGCCCGGCCGCTGGCCGCCGGCGACAGCAATGTGTTTGAGGGTTGCATCGAGAAGATCGAGTTCCTGGGTTCGTACTGTCTGGTGCAGGTGACCGGCCCGGCGCTGGGGCCGCACCGGCTGTCGGTTTATTTGTCGCTCAACTTCCTGTCCGAGCAGGGGCTGGTCGTGGGGGCCCGCCTGCCGCTGCGGCTGCTGCCCGACCGGATGAGGATCTTTGCGTGAGTGCGGCGCTGCCGCCAGCCCCGCACGCGTTCGCGCCACGCCTGCGCACCGCCCCTGCCGACCGGCTGGCCCACCTCGGTCTGGCCGTCGTGTTGTTGCTGCTGCTGATTTTTTTGGCCGCGCCGCTGGGCGCCATCCTCAAACAAGCGCTGGACGACGCCTCGGGCCGCTTTGTCGGCCTGGCCAACTTTGTGGCCTATGCCAAAACGCCCGCGCTGCTGGACTCGCTGGGCAACAGCCTGTGGGTCTCGGCGCTGGTCACGCTGATCACGCTGCCGCTGGCCTTTGGTTTTGCCTACGCACTGCGCCGCAGCCGCATGCGCTTCAAGCCGCTGTTCCGTGGCATCACGTTGCTGCCGTTGCTGGCGCCGTCGCTGCTGTCGGCCATCTCGCTGATTTATTGGTTTGGCAACCAGGGCGTGCTCAAGGATGCGATGCAGGCCGTGGGCATCGCGCAGATCTACGGAGCGCCCGGCATCGTGCTGGCCGAATGTTTTGCGGTGTTGCCGCATGCGCTGATGATCCTGGTCACAGCGCTGGGCGCGGCCGATGGCAGGCTCTACGAGGCGGCCGAGGCGATGGGCACCCGGCCCTGGCGCCGGTTTGTCACCATCACCTTGCCGGGCGCCAAGTACGGCCTGATCTCGGCCGCGCTGGTCAGCTTCACGCTGGTGATGACGGATTTCGGCATCCCCAAGGTGATCGGCGGCAACTTCAATGTGCTGGCCACCGACGTCTTCAAGCTGGTGATCGGCCAGCAGGACTTTCAGCGCGGCGCGGTGGTTGCGCTGCTGCTGCTGGCACCGGCAGTGCTGACGTTTTTTGTCGACCGGGCGATTGCCGCCAAACAGACTGCCATGCTGACCGCCCGCGCCGTGCCCTACCGGCCCCGGCCCAAGGCCTGGCGCGACAGCCTGGCCACCGGCTATTGCGCGCTGATCGCGCTGCTGGTGCTGGCGATGATGGGCATGGCGGTGTTTGCGTCCTTTGCCAGCTTCTGGCCCTACAACCTGCAGCCCACGCTCAAGCACTACACGATGGGCCTGGTCGATGCCGAGGTGGGTGAGGCCTTTGTCAACAGCCTGACCATGGCCGCCGGCACGGCGGTGTTCGGCACGGCGCTGGTCTTCATGGGCGCCTACCTGCTGGAAAAAACCTTGGGCGCAGCACCCTTGCGCAGCGCTGTGCGCCTGCTGGCCATGCTGCCGATGGCGGTGCCCGGCCTGGTGCTGGGCCTGGGCTACATTTTCTTCTTCAACGCCCCTGGCAACCCGCTGAGCGGGCTGTACCACACGATGGCGCTGCTGACCTGCTGCACGGTTGCGCACTTTTACACCACCGGCCATCTGACGGCGGTGACCGCACTGAAGGCGCTGGACGCCGAGTTCGAGGCGGTGTCGGCGTCGCTCAAGGTGCCGTTCTGGGTCACCTTCCGGCGCGTCACGCTGCCGATCTGCAGCCCGGCGCTGGTGGACATTGCACGCTACTTTTTCATCAATGCGATGACCACGATCTCGGCGGTGGTGTTCTTGTACTCGCCCGAGACCAAGGTGGCGGCAATTGCCATCCTGAACCTCGACGAGGCGGGTGAAATGGGCGCGGCTGCCGCCTGCGCGGTGATGATCACTGCAGCGTCCAGCATCGCGATGGGGGCCTTCTCGTTGCTGGCCTGGCGCATCGACAAAAAAACCCAAGCATGGCGGGCCTGACCGCCCACGGAGACACCTCAATGGACCGCGACCGCATCCTGCTCACCCCGGGCCCGCTCACCACCACGCTGCGCACCAAGCTGGCGATGCTGCATGACTGGGGCTCGTGGGACGCCGACTTCATCGCCGTGACCGCCAGCCTGCGGCGCCGGCTGCTGGCCATCGTGCACGGCCAGGACAGCCATGTGCTGGTGCCACTGCAAGGCAGCGGCACCTTCAGTGTGGAGGCCGCCGTGGCCACGCTGGTACCGCCCAGCGAGCAAGGCGGGCATGTGCTGGTGCTCGACAACGGCGCCTACTGCAAGCGCGCCGGCAAGCTCACCCAGATGATGGGCCGGCGCTGCAGCGTGCTGGGCTTTGCCGAGGACCAGCCGGTCTCGGCCGAGGCGCTGGACGCCAAACTGCATGCCGACCCCAGCGTCAGCCATGTCATCCTGATCCACTGCGAAACCGGCGCCGGCGTCGAGAACCCGCTGGCCGAGGTGGCAGCGGTGTGTGAACGTCACGGCAAGGGCCTGATCGTCGACGCCATGAGCAGCTTTGCTGCGCTGCCTATCGATGCCCGAAGCGTGCGCTTCGACGCGCTGGTGGCTGCCAGCGGCAAGTGCCTGGAGGGCGTGCCCGGCATGGGCTTTGTGTTCATCCGCAAGGCGGTGCTCGAGCGTTGCGCCGGCAACAGCCAGAGCCTGGCGATGGATTTGCACGACCAGCATACCTACATGGAAAAAACCGGCCAGTGGCGATTCACCCCGCCTACGCATGTCGTGGTGGCGTTGGCCGAGGCGATCAGCCAGTTTGAAGAGCTTGGCGGCCAGCCGGCCCGGCTCGCTCGCTACACCGACAACTGCGCGGTGTTGGTGGCCGGTCTGTCGGCACTCGGCCTGCGGCCCTACCTCAAGCCCCAGCACCAGGCGCCGATCATCGTCACGTTCCATGCGCCCGAGCACCCGGCCTACGACTTCAAGCGCTTCTACGACGCCGCCAGGGCGCGCGGCTTTTTGCTCTACCCCGGCAAATTGACCCAGGTCGAGACCTTCCGGGTCGGCTGCATCGGCGCCATCGGCCGCAACGAGATGCAGCAGGCGGTCAATGCGGTGGCCGAGGCGCTGCAAGATATGGGTATTCCGACCGGCCCGCCGGCACTTTGATCTGAGAGGCCTGCGCATGGCAACCCGAACTCCCCGCAAGATCACGGTCAACACCGCCAACATGGCCGGCGCCGCGGCGAAGCCCGCCGCCGAGCACCCCGCCGTCGCGGCCATCCGGCAATCAACCGCCGGCAAGGTCAAAGTGGCCTGCAGCGACATCGACGGCATCCTGCGCGGCAAGTACCTGCACCGCGACAAGTTTCTCGGCGCTGCCGAGCCCTACCCTGACGGTGGTTTCGGCTTTTGCGACGTGGTGTTTGGCTGGGACTCGCAAGACCACTGCTACGACAACACCCAGGTCACCGGCTGGCAGCACGGGTTCCCGGATGCACTGGCCCGGCTCGACCTCGACACCGCTCGCCACGTGCCCTGGGACAGCGGCGTGCCGTTTTTCCTGGGCGACTTTGTCAATGCCGACGGCTCGCCGTTCGCGGTGTGCCCGCGCCAGACCCTCAAACGCGTGCTCAAGCGCGCTGAAAAGCTCGGCCTGAAGCCGATGGCGGGCATGGAGTTTGAGTGGTTCAACTTTGCCGAGACTCCGCAAACATGGGCGGCCAAACAAGGCGTGGCGCCCTCAACCATCACGCCCGGCATGTTTGGCTACTCGCTGCTGCGCATGGCCGACCAACGCGAGTTCTTCAACGCGTTGATGGACGAGATGGCGGCCTTTCGGGTGCCGATCGAGGGCCTGCACACCGAAACCGGGCCGGGCGTGTACGAGGTGGCCATCGCGTTTTGCGAGGCCTTGGAACAAGCCGACCGCGCCATCTTGTTCAAGACCGGCGCGCGCGAGATCGGCAAGCGCTACGGCATCATGCCCAGCTTCATGGCCAAGTGGAATGCGTCGCTGCCGGGCTGCTCCGGCCATATCCACCAGAGCCTGACGGACGGCTCAGCGGGCGGCAAAAAGAACCTGTTCTTCGACGCCAACAGCCCGCGCCACATGAGCCCGCTGTTCGAGAGCTACCTGGCGGGCCAGGTCGCCTGCCTGATGGAATTTGCGCCGATGTTCTGGCCCACCATCAACAGCTACAAGCGGCTGGTCGATGGCTTCTGGGCCCCCGTCAAACCGACCTGGGGCATGGACAACCGCACCGCCAGCTTTCGCGTCATCGCCGGCAGCCCCAAGGCCACCCGGCTGGAAACCCGCTGCCCCGGCGCCGACGTGAACCCCTACCTGGCGATGGCGGCAGTCATTGCCGCCGGCCTGCACGGGGTTGAGAAAGGCCTCAAGCTCAGCACCCCGCCGATCACCGGCACCAACCAGGGGGCTGACGACGTGCCCCGTGCGCCCCGCTCGCTGATGCTCGGCACCCAGGTGTTCAAGCAATCAGAGATTGCCCGCGACTGGCTGGGCGACACCTTTGTCGATCACTTCGCCGCCACCCGCGAGTGGGAGCACCGGCAATGGCAGGATGCGGTGACCGACTGGGAACTCAAGCGTTACTTCGAAATCATCTGACATCCAGCGCCATGACCATCACCCGTTTTTCATTCCCCACCCCCATCCACTTTGGCGCCGGCGCCCGCAAGCTGGTGTCCGCCCACCTGCTGGAGCAAGGCATCCGGCGGCCGCTGATCGTCACCGACCGGGCGCTGGCGCAACTGCCGGTGCTGGCCGAGTTCCGCAGCCACCTGACAGGGCTGGACGTGGCTGTATTCGACGGCGTTTTTGGCAACCCCGTCGCCAGCCAGGTGATGGCCGGTGCCGCCGCCTACCGGGCGCACGGCGCCGACGCGGTGGTCGGCTTTGGTGGCGGCGCGGCGCTGGACGTGGCCAAGGTGGTGGCGTTGATGGCGGTGCATGAGGGCGACGTGATCGAGTACGTCTGGGACCACCCGCAGGTGCGCAACATCGTCAATCCGTTGCCCCACTTCATCGCACTGCCCACCACTTCTGGCACCGGGTCGGAGGTGGGCCGGTCTGCCGTGGTGGGCGAGGACGGCAACCACGTCAAACGCGCCGTGTTCAGCCCCCACTTGATGGCCAAGGCGGTGTTTGCCGACCCCGAGCTGACGCTGGCGCTGCCGGCGTCCATCACCGCAGCCACCGGCATCGACGCGCTGACCCACAACATCGAGAGCTATTTGTCGCCGGTCTGGCACCCGCTGTGCGACGGCATTGCGCTGGAGGGTTTGCGCATCGGCGCCCGGGCGCTGGCCACGGCGGTCAACGACCCTGGCAACCTGCAGGCCAGAGCCGACATGATGATGAGCTCGATGATGGGCGCGATCGCCTTCCAGAAGGACCTGGGCTCGGTGCATGCCTGTGCCCACGCGCTGGGCGCGGTGGTCGACATGCACCACGGCCTGGCCAATGCGCTGATGATCGAGCCGGTGCTGGCCTGGAACTTCGAAGCCGTGCCGACCAGGTTCAACGACCTGGCGCATGCTGTCGGCCTGGGCGATGCCGGCGCCGCACTGGTGCCCTGGCTGGCGCAGCTCAAGGCGCAGATCGGCATCAGCGGCGGCCTGGCCGCGCGCGGTGTCAGGCCCGAGCACCTGCCCCGGCTGGTGGCACTGGCTGCCACCGACTTTGCCGGCGCCACCAACCCCAGACCGGCCGTCGAGGCCGACTACCAACGCCTGTTCCAGCAGGCGATGTGATACCGAAACCCTGCAGACCTTGCAACCGCGATGACCACCCCACCGACCCTGCGCATCTACAACCCGGCCACTGGGGCACTGATCACCGAGATCCCGGCCGACGATGCCGTCGGCGTGGCCGCCAGTGCCGGCGCCGCCCGTGCTGCGCAGCCTGCCTGGGCAGCAAAGCCGATCGCCGAGCGACTGGCGGTGATAGCGCGCTTTCGTGCCGCCCTGCTGCGCGACATCGAGCCGCTGGCCCGCACGCTGACGCAGGAGGTCGGCAAGCCGATCAGCCAGTCGCGCAGCGAGATCAACGGCCTGATCCCGCGGCTGGACTATTTTCTGGCGCAGACCGAAGCTGCCGTGGGCGACCAGCAGGTGTCCGACAGCGGCGGCATGCGCGAGCAGATCAGCCATGTGCCGCTCGGCGTGGTGGCCAACATCTCGGCCTGGAACTACCCGTATTTTGTCGGCTGCAACGTCATCGTGCCGGCGCTGTTGACCGGCAACGCCGTGCTCTACAAACCCAGCGAGCATGCCACCCTGACCGGCCAACACATCACCCGCTTGCTGCATGAGAGCGGCGTGCCGCCCGCCGTGCTGGCCTGCCTGGTGGGCGGTGCCGAGGTGGGCCAGGCCCTGCTGGCGCAGCCCATCGATGGCCTGTTCTTCACCGGCAGCCATGCCACCGGCCTGCGCATTGCGCAGGTCTTGGCGCCGCGCCTGGTCAAGCTGCAACTGGAGCTGGGCGGCAAGGACCCGAGTTATGTGCGCGCCGATGCCGACCCGCTGGCAGCGGCTGAATCACTTGCTGACGGCGCGATGTACAACACCGGCCAGAGCTGCTGCTCGGTTGAACGCATCTACGTGCACGCAGCCGTTTTCGATGCCTTTGTCGAACACTTCTGCCACACGGTCGACAGCCTGAAAGCCGGTGACCCGATGGATACCGCCACCACGCTGGGCGCGATAACCCGGGCCCCGCAACTGGCGCTGCTGGCCGCGCAAGTGGCCGATGCACTGGCCAAGGGCGCGACGCTGCGGCGTGGGGGTCACCGGTTGTCCGGCCCCGGCAACGGCTTCGAGGCCACGGTGCTGACCGAGGTCAACCACACCATGGACCTGATGCACGAAGAGAGCTTCGGCCCGATCATCGGCATTCAGAAGGTGCAAGACGACGACGAAGCGGTGGCGCTGATGAACGACAGCCGCTACGGCCTGACAGCAGGCGTCTACAGCCGCGACGAGGCCGCAGCACGCGCCTTGCTGTCGCGCGTGCATGCCGGCAGCGTGTACTGGAACTGCTGCGACCGGGTCAGCCCGCGGCTGCCCTGGTCGGGCGTCCGCGACTCAGGTGTCGGGCTGACCTTGTCGGCACAAGGCATCCAGACCTTCACCCGGCCCAAGGCCTGGCACCTGCGCTCAGCCTGAGCTGGCGGGCAGCCGCCGCTGCCTCTCGCCCGCCAGGCAGCCCGACCCGGTCCTGCCGGGCTCAGGCCTTCAGTACCCACTCTGAACATCGGCACAGCAGAGCGCCAGGCCGCCGGCGGCGCCGCTGGCACGGCCCGCCAACGCGGGGTCGCGACGGGGCTTCGACTACAGTGGCGCGCCGCTGATCCCCCCTCGCCCGTGACAACACGCCTGCTTGACTCGACCCGCCTGCTGTTCTGGGGCCCCACGCTGGTCTGGGCGTCCACCTGGCATGTGATCCTGTACCAGTTGGGGCCGGTGCCGGCGCTCAACTCGGTGGCCTGCCGTTTTGCGCTGGCCTCGGCACTGCTGTTTGCCATCGCCGAGCTGCGGGGCGAAGCCTGGCGGCTGCC
>JANYKR010000247.1 GCA_025358155.1 Betaproteobacteria bacterium | reverse complement strand
GCGATCACGGCCGAGCCGCTGCAGGTGGACGATGCCCAGGTCATCGATGCCGGTGGCCGGGTGGTGCTGCCGGGCCTGATCGATGCCCATGTGCATGTGGTGGCGGCGTCGCATGACCTCACAGCGCTGGGCCTGCAGCCGCCCTCGCTGGTCACGGCCCAGGCCAGCGCGATCATGCGCGGCATGTTGCACCGGGGCTTCACGACGGTGCGCGACGCCGCCGGCGCCGACTTCGGCCTGCAAGAGGCGCAGTCGCGCGGCCTGTTTGAAGGCCCGCGCCTCTACATCGCCGGCTTCCCGGTCAGCCAGACCGGTGGCCATGCCGACATGCGGCCCAAGGGCGTGCGCACCCGCGAGATGTTCTGCGCCTGTGCCGGTCTCGGGCTGATCGGTGCGATTGCCGACGGCGTGGGCGAGGTGCGGCGCGCGGTGCGTGAGCAGGTGCGCAACGGCGCCAACCAGATCAAGATCATGGCCGGCGGCGGCGTATCCAGCCCGGCCGACCCGCTTGAAGGCACCCAGTTCTCGATCGACGAGTTGCGCGCCGCCTGCGAAGAGGCCGAGGCCGCCAACCTGTATGCGATGGCGCACGCCTACTCACCGCGCGCCGTCACCCGGGCAGTGCAGGCCGGGGTGCGATCGATCGAACATGGCAACCTCATCGACGCGGCCACCGCCCGCGAGATGAAGCGCTGCGGCGCCTACCTGGTGCCCACGCTGTCCACCTACGCCGCGCTGGCCGATGAAGGCACGCGGCTGGGCTGGTCGGCGGCGATGCTGGACAAGTTGGCCAAGGTGCAGACCCGCGGCATCGAGGCGGTTCGCATCGCACTGGACGAGGGCGTGCCGGTGGTGTTTGGCACCGACCTGCTGGGACACATGCATGACCGCCAATCCGGCGAGTTCGACCTTCGGCTGCAGGCCATGTCGCCGGTGCAGGCGCTGCAAAGTGCCACCATCGTTGCTGCGCGCCTGATGCGGGCCGAGGGCGAGATCGGCGAGCTGGTGCCCGGTGCCTGGGCTGATTTGTTGGTGGTCGACGGCGACCCGACGGCCAGCCTGGCCATGCTCACCGCACCCGAGACCGGCATCCGCCTGCTGATGCAGGGCGGCCGGACGGTGCGCAACAGCCTTTGAAAGTGCCCGCCGGCAGTTACCCGCCAGACGCCCGCCGCGCTATCCCCAAACAACCGCCACAAACCCGCCACAAACCCGCCACAAACCCGCCAGAAACCCCTCAGGAGAAGGCATGACCGATTTGAGCGATCTGCAACCCGTTGCCTCCAGCCGACTGGCCGCCCAGATCGACGGTGCCGCCCATGCCGCCGAAGCCCGCGTCATTGCCTGGCGCCGGGATTTCCATGCCCACCCCGAACTGGGCAACCGCGAGTTCCGCACCGCTGGCATCGTCGCCGAACACCTGAAGTCCCTGGGCTTTGATGTGGTGCAGACCGGCGTTGCCCACACCGGCGTGGTCGGGCTGCTGGTGGGCGGCCTGCCCGGTTCGGTGGTGGCCTTGCGCGCCGACATGGACGCTCTGCCGGTGGCCGAAGAGGTGGACCTGCCGTTTGCCTCCAAGGTGCGCACCGAGTGGAACGGCGAGAACGTGGGCGTGATGCATGCCTGCGGCCACGATGCCCACGTCGCCATCCTGATGGGCGTGGCCGAGGTGCTGGCGGGGCTGCGGGCAGGTCTCTGCGGCAGTGTCAAGTTTCTGTTCCAGCCGGCTGAGGAACTGCCGCCCGAGGGCGAGGAGGGTGGCGCCAAGCTGATGGTCGAGCAGGGCGCGATGGACAACCCGCGGCCGGCGGCAGTGTTTGGCCTGCATGTCACCTCGCGCCTGCCGGTGGGCGTGATCGGCTACCGGCCCGGGCCGGCCATGGCCAGCGCCGACAACCTCAAGATCACCATCCACGGCCGCCAGACCCACGGCGCGATGCCCTGGCTGGGGGTGGACCCGATCGTCACCTCGGCCCAGGTCGTGCTGGGGCTGCAGACGGTGGTCAGCCGTCAGACCGACCTGACACAGGAGCCGGCGGTGGTCACCATCGGCATGATCAGGGGCGGCCTGCGCGAGAACATCATCCCGGACTCGGTCGAGATGCGCGGCACCATCCGCACCTTCGATGAGGGCATGCGGGACGACATCCACGAGCGCGTCACCTACCTGGCCGAGGCCATCAGCCGGGGATCTCGCGCCGGCTGCACTGTCTGCATCCGCAAGAACTACCCCGTCACCGTCAACGACCCGGCCTTGACAGCAGCCATGCTGCCCAGCCTGCAGCGTGTGGCAGGCATTGGCCAAGTGCATCTGGTGCCCAAGGTAATGGGTTCGGAAGACTTTTCGTTCTTCCAGCGGGTCTCGCCGGGGCTGTTTTTCTTTCTGGGTGTGGCGTCCGATGCGGCAGCGGTGGCCACCGCCGCGCCCAACCACTCACCCCGATTTTTCATCGACGAGCGCTGCCTGATCCTGGGTGTGCAGGCGCTGGCGCACTTGGCGTGCGACTACCTGGAGGCGGGGGCGACAGCGCGCTGAGCCCGCAACAAAAAAACGGCCCCGAAGGGCCGTTTGGAGTGCCGGCCGGCGAGGCCCGGTCAGCTTTGGCAGGGCCGGTTTACTTCACCGAGGTGAAGCGGGCCTCCGGCCGGTCGTCCGAGCGGTGCACCGTGGTGACACCCGACTTCATCGCCCATGGCCGCATCTGGTGGTGCAGCGGCAGCAGCAGGTACTCGTCACGGGTGCGGATCAGCGCCTCGCGGATCATCGCGTTGCGCTTGGTGACGTCGGTCTCGGTCTTCATCGCATCGATCAGCACATCCAGCTTGGCATCGCTGATCTTGTTGAAGTTGAAATTGCCATCGGCGCCGCTGGTCTTGGTACGGATCAACGATTGCAGCGTGTACTGCGCATCGTAGGTGGCCACACCCCAGCCCAGCATGTAGGCCGAGGCGTCGAAGTTCTGGAACTTCAGGCTGTGCTGGGCCATCGGCTCGGCCACCAGCTTGTTCTTTATGCCTACCCGCGCCCACATCGCCAGCAGGGCCTGGCAGATTTCTTCGTCGTTGACGTAGCGGTTGTTCGGGCAGTTGAGCTGAAACTCGAAGCCGTTCGGGTAGCCCGCTTCGGCCAGCAATTTCTTGGCGCGCTCGGGGTCAGGCTTGGCTGCAACGTCGATGTCTGGCGTATTGCCGTTCACGCCAGGTGCCACCATGATGGCGGCCGGGATGGCCAGACCGCGCATGATGTTGCGCTTGATCGCCTCGCGGTCCACCGCCAGGCTCAGCGCCTCACGCACCCGCTTGTCCTTGAACGGGTTCTTGCCCTTGACGTCCGAATACTTCAGCTCGTCGCTGCCCTGGTCGAGCGCGATGAAGATGGTCCGCACCTCCGGGCCGTCGACGATCTTGATCTTGGAGTCTTGGCGCAACTTGGCCACGTCTTGCGTGGGCAGGTCGGTGAGCAGGTCGACGTCACCGGCCAGCAGTGCAGCAACCCGGGTCGGATCGCTCTTGATCGGGGTGTAGACCACCTCGGTCACATTGCTGGTGGTCTTGTCCCACCAGGCCGGGTTGACCTTCATCGTCACCCGCTGGTCGGGCACCCAGCCGGTGATCTGGTAGGGCCCGGTGCCATTGACGTTGCGAGCGGCGTAGTTTTCTTCCTTGGCCTTGTAATTCTGGGTGTCGGTGGTCTTGTTCTTCTCGGCCCAGGATTTGCTCATCATGCGGAAGTCGATGATGTTGCGCAGCAGGATGGGTTGCGGCGCCGACAGGATCAGGTCGACCGTGTAGTCGTCGATCTTCTTGATCTCGTTGATGCCGGTGACATAGATCTGAATCGTGCCCTGCGGCTGCCTGATGCGGGCAAAGTTGAACACCACGTCATCGGCGGTAAAGGGCGAGCCGTCATGAAATTTCACGCCCTTGCGCAATTCAAACCGCACCTGGGTCGGCGTGATGTAGGTCCATTTGGTGGCCAGCGAAGGTTCGACCGTGTAGTTGGCCGAATAGCGCGTCAAGCCCTCGTACGAATGCATCAGGATCGCATTGGTGGTGGCATGGTTCTGGGCATGCGGGTCCAGCGTCAGGATGTCGTTCTGGGCGGCCCAGCGCAACGTGACCGCCTGGGCCGGCGTCAGGGCAAGACCCGCCAGCAGCGCGGCGGCAGTGAGTGCAGCTTTCAAGATCATGGAAACAACTCCGGTGAATGCAAAACCGGGATGCTAGAGGCAACTTGGGGTCTGGCCCAGGGGATGATCCCGATGCTCAGCCAGGTCCACGCCCAGGCCCGGCCCCTTCAATCCCTACGGCCCCTACGGCCCCTACGGCCCCTACGGCCTCCAGGTCGCTGTCGCAGCCGGCACCGGCGGCAATCCAGCGCCTGGCCAGGTGCATCAGCGGCGCGCGCAAGCCCGTGGGCAGCCGGGGCCACACCGCCCGCGGGTCCGCCACCAGCGCGCAAAGGTATCGCTGGCCGTCAGCCTGCCAGCGCAGCGCCGAACAAGCGCCGTGACGCCGGCCGCTGACCAGCACCCCGATCGGGCAGGGCGCAACCGTGCAGCACACGCCGCAGCCGTTGCAGGGTTTGCCCGCAGCCGGCTTGGCTGGCGCTTGCGGGTGCAGGTGGATCACCGTGAGCCTCATGGTCCGCGGAGTCTGGCTGTAAACGCGCACCTTTTGTCAGCAAAACAGAAGCCTGGACGTTGTCTAATCCCGGGCGTGGGTGCAAAACAAGGGTGCTACAGTGCCCGCCATGCCATAAAAAAGTTCCTTTCGTGCCCCTTGCTGGTCAGCCTCGTGCTGATCAAGACAAACAGCAAGGCGGGTCGCAATCCGCCAACCGGTCTAGCCGGGCCGCGGAAGGTTTCCAACCCATCGAAGCCCTGGATACCGGGGTAAAAGGTGAGCGAACGATGATGCAGCAATACAGGTCTAACTCGTACCTGTTCGGGGGCAACGCCCCTTATGTCGAAGAGCTTTACGAGGCTTACCTCGACAACCCCGGCAGCGTGCCCGATACCTGGCGCACCTACTTCGATAACCTGCAAAACGTGCCGGCCGGTGATGGCTCCGAGTCGCGGGACGTGGCCCATGCGCCAGTCGTCGAATCGTTTGCGCAGCGTGGAAAGGCCAACGCCTTCGCCCTGAAAGCCAGTTCGGCCGATCTGGCGGTGGCGCGCAAACAGGTGCATGTGCAGTCGCTGATTGCCGCCTACCGGTTTCTGGGTTCGCGCTGGGCTGACCTGGACCCGCTCAAGCGCACCGAGCGCCCCAAGATCCCCGAGCTCGAACCGGCGTTCTACGACCTGTCCGAGTCGGACATGGACATCACCTTCAGCGCGGCCAACACCTATTTCGGCAAGTCCGAAAACATGACGCTGCGCGAAATAATGCAGGCGCTGCGCGAAACCTACTGCGGCTCGGTCGGCGCCGAGTACATGCACTGCACTGACCCGACCGAGAAGCGCTGGTGGCAGGAGCGGCTGGAGTCGACGCGCAGCAAGCCCAGTTTTTCGATCGACCAGAAAAAGCACATCCTCGACCGCCTCACCGCCGCCGAGGGCCTGGAGCGCTACCTGCACACCAAGTACGTCGGCCAGAAGCGGTTCTCGCTCGAAGGCAGCGAGAGTTTCATCGCCTCGATGGACGAAGTGGTGCAGCGCGCCGGCAGCCACGGCGTGCAGGAGATGGTCATCGGCATGGCCCACCGCGGCCGGCTCAACGTGCTGGTCAATACCTTGGGCAAGATGCCCAAGGACTTGTTTGCCGAGTTCGACCACACCGCGCCCGAAAACCTGCCCTCCGGTGACGTCAAGTACCACCAGGGGTTCTCCAGCGACATCACCACCCCCGGTGGGCCGCTGCACCTGAGCCTGGCTTTCAACCCCTCGCACCTGGAGATCGTCAACCCGGTGGTCGAGGGCTCGGTCAAGGCCCGCATGGACCGCCGTGGCGACCTGACCGGCGCCCAGGTGCTGCCGGTGCTGGTGCACGGTGATGCGGCCTTTGCAGGCCAGGGCGTGGTGATGGAGACGCTGGCGCTGGCGCAGACGCGCGGTTATTTCACCGGTGGCACGCTGCACCTGGTGATCAACAACCAGATCGGCTTCACCACCAGCGACCCCAGGGATTCGCGTTCGACGCTGTACTGCACCGATGTCGTCAAGATGATCGAGGCGCCGGTGTTGCACGTCAACGGCGACGATCCGGAGGCGGTGGTGTACTGCACCCAGCTGGCACTCGACTACCGCCAGCAGTTCAACAAGGATGTGGTGGTTGACATCATCTGCTTCCGCAAGCTGGGCCACAACGAGCAGGACACGCCCGCGCTGACCCAGCCGCTGATGTACAAGGTGATCGCCAAGCACCCCGGCACCCGCAAGCTCTACGGCGACAAGCTGGTGGCGCAAAACGTGCTGCCCGAGGGTGGCCCTGAGGCGATGGTCAAGGAGCTGCGGGCGGCGTTTGACGAAGGCCGGCACACCATGGACCCGGTGCTGACCAACTTCAAGAGCAAGTACGCGGTCGATTGGGCGCCGTTCCTGGGCAAGAAGTGGACCGACGCGGCCGACACCGCGCTGCCGCTGTCCGAGATCAAGCGCCTGGCCGAGCGGGTCACCACGGTGCCCGCCAACTTCAAGGTGCATCCGCTGGTCGAGAAGGTGCTGGCCGACCGCGCGGCGATGGGCCGGGGCGAGATCAACGTCGACTGGGGCATGGGCGAGACTCTGGCCTACGCGTCGCTGGTGGCCAGTGGTTACGCGGTGCGATTGTCGGGCGAGGACTGCGGCCGGGGCACTTTTGTGCACCGCCATGCGGTGCTGCACGACCAGAACCGCGAGAAGTGGGACGTGGGCACCTACACCCCGCTGCAGCACATCACCGAGGGCCAGGCGCCGTTTGTGGTGATCGACTCGATCCTGTCCGAAGAAGCGGTGCTTGGCTTCGAATACGGCTACGCCAGCGCCGAGCCCAACACCCTGACGATCTGGGAAGGCCAGTTTGGCGACTTCGTCAACGGCGCGCAGGTGGTGATTGACCAGTTCATCGCCTCGGGCGAGGTCAAGTGGGGCCGCGCCAACGGCATCACGCTGATGCTGCCGCACGGCTACGAGGGCCAGGGCCCGGAGCACAGCTCGGCCCGGCTGGAGCGCTTCATGCAACTGGCGGCGGACAACAACATGCAGATCGTGCAGCCGACCTCGGCCGCGCAAATCTTTCATCTGCTGCGCCGGCAGATGGTGCGCATGTTCCGCAAGCCGCTGATCATCATGACGCCCAAGTCGCTGCTGCGGAACAAGGACGCCAGCTCGCCGCTGTCCGACTTCACCAAAGTGGATTTCAAGACGGTGATACCAGACCAGGGCAGCGAGACCGTGAACGACAAGGTCAAGCGCATCATTGCCTGCTCGGGCAAGGTGTACTACGACCTGGTCAAGAAGCGCGAGGAGCGCAAAGCGACTGACGTGGTGATCCTGCGGGTCGAGCAGCTCTACCCGTTCCCGCACAAGGCTTTTGCCGCCGAGGTCAAGAAGTACGCCAACGCAACCGAGGTGGTGTGGTGCCAGGACGAGCCCCAAAACCAGGGCGCCTGGTTCTTTGTGCAGCATTACATCCACGAGAACCTTGCCGACGGGCAAAAGCTGGGCTACGCCGGACGCGCCGCGTCAGCGTCGCCGGCGGTGGGTTATGCCCATTTGCACCAGGAGCAGCAAAAGGCGCTGCTCGACCAGGCCTTTGGCAAGCTCAAGGGCTTTGTCCTGACGAAATAAGGCCCACCCCCTTGGCGCCTTCGGCACTCCCCGTCAAGGGTGCCACGTCAGCGGCCCGGCAGCGCCGGTTCTGAGGCGTGCGCCGGGTGGCCGTTCCCCCATTCCGAGAATTCACATCATGGCAATCGTAGAAGTCAAAGTCCCGCAGCTGTCTGAATCGGTGGCCGAAGCCACCCTGCTGCAATGGAAGAAAAAGGCCGGCGAGTACGTCGAAATCGATGAAATCATCATCGAGATCGAGACCGACAAGGTCGTGCTCGAAGTGCCGGCCCCTGCAGCCGGCGTGCTGACTGAACTGGTGCAGGCCGACGGTGCCACCGTCGCCAGCGACCAGGTCATCGCCCGTATCGACACCGAGGCCAAGGCCGGTGCCGCTGCAGCACCCGCCGCCGCAGCCGCCGTCGCACCCGCCGCTGCAGCCGCTGCAGCACCCGCCGCTGCGGCTGCTGCCGCAACGGTCACCGGCGGCAGCAAGAGCGCCGTCGCGATGCCCGCCGCCGCCAAGCTGATGGCCGACAAGGCGCTGGCCGCCGGCTCGGTGGCTGGCTCCGGCAAGGACGGCCGAGTCACCAAGGGTGATGTGCTGGGCGCACTGGCAAGCGCCGCAGCAGCCCCGGCCCCGGCGCCAGCCGCTGCGCCCAAAGCCGTCGCTGCGGCCCCC
>JANYKR010000245.1 GCA_025358155.1 Betaproteobacteria bacterium | reverse complement strand
CACCTGTTCGGTCTGCGCCGCGTTGACCACCAGCACCTGCACCGCGTCGCAGTGGCCCGCCAGCTCGGCCACGCTGCCGGCAATGCAGCCCCCTGCCTCGGCGACGGTGGTGCAGGCCGCAGGGTTGAGGTCAAAGCCCCAAACAGGGATGCCGCGCCGCAAGGCGCTGAGCGCCGCGCCGCGCCCCATCGAGCCGAGGCCGATCACGCCCAGGGTGGTGGCTGTGGTCATGTGGGGAGTCCTTTTGATTTGCCGGCGGATCGGGGCGTCGGTGTCTTGCAGCCGGCGGGTGCGTACCGCGTTGCCAATGCATGCTCGCACAGGCGGTCGGCCACCAGCGGCTTGGCGGCGGTGGTGGGTTCAGCGCGCGCCAGCATGCTGAGGTTGTGGTGCGCAGGTCATCGCAGCACCATACAAATTATTGGCGGCCCACGCATTCAGGGCAAACCTGTGCAGACGCACCCCATTGATGCTGGCAAGACCCTGACCACCCGAATTGCCCGTGTGGCGCGAAAGGCTGGCGCGGTGGCCTGGTGCTGTCACAGCGACCTGGCCCGGATCACGCGAGGCCGAGCGCCACCCGCATCGCGCGGTGCGTAGCATGCGGCGTTTTGGGTTGGCGCCCGCATGCCGGGCTCCGCTCCAGGTTTGAGGCATCATGCCCGTCCATGAGCGCAGCACGGCATGCGATGCGGCACCGGACCGTCGCCACAGTGGCCTGGCTGGCCTTGGCTGCAGGCTGTGACCGGCCCGGCAGTGCGCCCCAACCGGACGCAGCACGAAGCACTGCGTCGGCGTCGGCGGTGGCGGTGGCGGCAGCGTCGGCGGTTACGCCGGCGGTGGCGTCATCCGCCCCAATCAGTGACCCAAGCACATCGACCGGTGCCTTGCCGCCCGACGCGCTGGCGTTCAAAATCCAGCGCGACAGTTGCGATCACTTTCGCGGCGAAGACGCCTACAACGCAGAGCGGCGCGAGTTCCTGGCCAGGGCGCTGGCCCGCAGCTGCACCGGCACCGACCAGGCGTTGGCCTTGCTGCGCCAGCGTTACACCGCCAATTCGGCGGTGATGACCGCGCTCAAGGACTACGAAGACCGTATCGAGTGAGCGGGAAATTGCCCGCCAAACAAACCACGCCAACCGCGCAAGCCACGACAACCGGAGAGCCCACATGCCCACTCAATTGCAGCAATCGGTAGGCGCAGGCGGCGCCAATCTCCCCGCCGACGTCCAACTGGTTCAAGGTCTGCTCAACCATGAGGCGGCGGCCTTGCAAATCGCCGCACTGGTCGTCAACGGCCAGGCTGACGCCGCCACGGTTGCCGCCATCCGCCAATTCCAGACCCAGGTGCTGCACATGCCCAGCGCCGACGGCCGGATCGACCCGGGTGGGCGGACCTGGCGTGACCTGTCGGGCGCCGACGCGCTGTCCGGTGCCGCCTGGTGGCAGGCCAACCAGGCCCGATTCCCCAACAGCGACTCGGTCGACACCCTTGATGCGGCTTTCAAGGCCAAGGTCGTGCCATTTTTGGCCGCGTTGAAAGCGGCCGGCGCCAGCGTCAGCATCGCCTCGACCCTGCGCCATCCTGTGCGTGCCTACCTGATGCACTACAGCTGGAAGGTTGCCAAGGGCATCCTCGCGCCCGACAAGGTGCCGGCCCAACCGCGCTGCGAAATTGTCTGGGACCACGGTGATCTGGCGCAGTCCATGGCAGCGGCGCAAGACATGGTCAACCTGATTGCCATCCGGGTCCAGCCGTCATTGACCTCGCAGCACATTCAGGGCCGTGCCATCGACATGGCCGTACGCTGGAACGGCACGCTGCAAGTCAAGAACGCCCAAGGCCAGATGGTGGCCTTGCCGCAGCCGGCCGATGAGATGAACACCACGCTGCACAAGATCGGTTTGAGCTATCAGGTCGTCAAACGGGTGGAAGACCCGCCGCATTGGTCGGTGGATGGGACTTGAGCGCGCGGCAACGCGGAGCAGCCTGGGAGCCTGGCCAAAAAACCAAGCCTTTCGCGCCTCGCCTGGCCTCGCCTGGTCGCAAGCTATGGCCCCGGCCCGCTGCGCCTTCGAAGCCGAAAAGCGTTGTAGCCGGCATCCGGCAGCCGGGCTGCGGGCCTGGAGTCTGACTCAGCCCTTGCCCTGATTTGCCACTGCGTCGGCTGCGCGTGCGGCGGCTGCCGGGTCACCCAGGTAGCGGCGGCTGAGCGGCTTCAAATCGGCGTCCAGCTCATAGACCAGCGGGATGCCATTGGGGATGTTGACGCCCACGATGTCGGCGTCGGCAATGCCGTCGAGATACTTGACCAGCGCGCGGATCGAGTTGCCGTGGGCGGCGATCACCAGGCGCTGACCGCTGCGGATGGCGGGCGCCAGCACCTCGTTCCAGCACGGCATCACCCGGGCCACGGTGTCCTTGAGGCACTCAGAAAGCGGCACCTGGTCGGGCGCCAGACCGGCATAGCGCAGGTCGCCGCGCTCGCAGCGGGCATCGTCGGGCGTCAAAGCGGGCGGCGGCGTGTCGTAGCTGCGGCGCCAGACCAGCACCTGCTCATCGCCAAACTGGCGCGCCATGTCGGCCTTGTTCAGGCCCTGCAGCGCACCGTAGTGGCGCTCGTTCAGGCGCCAATCGTTGATGACGGGCAGCCAGGCACGGTCCATCTGCTCCAGCGTGTGCCACAGCGTCCAGATGGCGCGCTTGAGCACCGAGGTGTAGGCCACATCAAACTCGAAGCCGGCCTCGCGCAGCAGCACGCCGGCTAGCTGGGCCTGGGCCACGCCGGTGGCGGTCAGCGGCACGTCGGTCCAGCCGGTGAAGCGGTTTTCGAGGTTCCAGGTCGATTCGCCGTGGCGGATCAGCACGAGCTTGTACATGGTGGATGGGGTGAGGAAACGAAGAGCGGCAACGCGGCGGCGCTGGACGAAGTACCGAAGGCAGCGCCGGGGCGTTGCCGCACTGACCGGGGCGCCACCCCGCTAGAGGCCGGCGACCCGTGGTGCACAGCGTCGAATTCTATAATTGAGGTCCTCCTCCAGATTCAGGCCATCCCTCCGTGAAGTTCATCCTCGAAAACTGGCCGCTCATCCTGCTCGCAGCGGTCTCCGGTGGCCTGCTGTTCTGGCAGTCGTATCAAAAGACGGCCGGTGGCGGCGTCGGCACCGCCGAGGCGGTGCGCTTGATCAACCGCGAAAAGGGCGTGCTGATCGACGTCTGTGAGCCCGCTGAATTTGCCGCCGGCCATGCGGTTGGGGCCCGCAACATCCCTTTCGGCTCGATCGACGGCTCCAAGTCGCTGCCGAGCAACAAGGCCTTGCCGCTGGTCTTGCTGTGTGCCAGTGGCGCCCGTGCGGGCCGGGCTGCCGGCCTGTTGCGCAAGGCCGGCTACGACAAGGCGACCGCCGTCAACGGCGGTCTGACCGCCTGGCGCGAGGCCGGATTGCCGGTGCACAAGAGCGCAGCCTGAGCCTTTGCGGGCGCATGGTGCCGGCTGGGCCGGGCCATGCTGGCTTGACCCCGCGATGACAGCGGCGCTGCAAGGGCAATCGGGTGCGGGGACAATTGAAGGTGTTGAACTTTTGCTGCCTTGACGCCATGACTGCTGTCCGCATGTACACCACCCAGGTCTGCCCCTACTGCCTGCGGGCCAAGGCCTTGCTCAAGCAACGCGGTGTGGAGCAGATCGACGAGGTGCGCATTGACCTCGACCCGGCGCAGCGTGAGCAGATGATCGCGCTGACCGGCCGCCGCACCGTGCCGCAGATCTTCATCGGCCAGACCCACGTCGGTGGCTGCGACGAGCTGATTGCGCTGGACCGCAGTGGCGGCCTGGCGCCCTTGCTGCAGGCCTGAACGCCGAATCTCCAGCGCCGCGGCGGGCGGGTTTGGGTGGCTTCGCGGCCCGGCCGGGGCAAGACAACGCTGCGCCATAATCCGCGCCGCAGCCAGCCTGTCGCCACTTGGCGGCGGGCCCATCGACCTCATTCCAGGATCTTCCAGCCATGTCCGAACAAGACCTCACCCCGGTGTTCCAGATTCAGCGCATGTACCTCAAGGATCTGTCGCTGGAACAGCCAAACTCGCCGCAGATCCTGCTTGAGCAACAGCAGCCGCAGGTCGATATCAACCTGGCGATGGCTGCAGCGCCGGTGGCTGACGGCATTTTCGAGGTCAGCGTCACCGCCACCGTGACGACCAAGCTCAAGGAGAAGACGCTGTTCTTGATCGAGGCCAAGCAGGCCGGCATCTTCGAGATCCGCAACGTGCCCGAAGAACAGTTGCAAGGCATCCTGAGCATCGTCTGCCCGCAGATGATCTACCCCTACCTGCGGGCCATCGTCAGTGATGTCTGCACCCGCGCCGGCTTCCCGCCGATCATGCTGACGGAAGTCAACTTCCAGGCCATGTTCGAAGCCCAGCAAGCCCAGGCTGCCGGCAACGGTGGCATGCTGACCGGCGCCAACTGAGCCGATTGATCGAGTCTGGCCCGCAAGCTGCGGTGTCGCACGCCCAGCCCATCGTCGTGCTGGGCGCAGGCGCCTGGGGCACAGCGCTGGCGGTGGCGGCTGCAGCCCGCCATCCGGTGCTGCTCTGGGCGCGTGACCCGGGCCAGGCGGCCGACATGGCGGCGTCGCGCGGCAACCAACGCTACCTGCCGGATGTAGCCTTGCCCGCTGGCTTGCGCATCACGTCCGACCCGTTGCAGGCGCTTGAGGTTGCCCGGCACGGTTTGGCCGTGATCGCCTCGCCGATGGCCGGCCTGCGGGAACGCCTGGCGGCCTTGCCGGCCGGGGCACAGGTGCTGTGGCTGTGCAAAGGCTTTGAGGCCGGCAGCGGTGCGCTCGGCCACGAGATCGCCCGCCAGATCCGCCCAGATTTGCGCTGCGGCGTGCTGTCCGGCCCGAGTTTTGCACTCGAGGTGGCGCGCGGCCAGCCCACCGCGCTGGTGGCAGCCAGCGCCGACGCAGGGCTGTGCGCGCAAGCCGTGGCGGCTTTTCACAGCGACGGCCTGCGCATCTACACCAGCAGTGATCCGGTCGGGGTGGAGGTGGGCGGTGCCGTCAAGAACGTGATGGCGATTGCCACCGGCATCGCCGACGGCCTGCAACTCGGCCAGAACGCGCGCGCCGCGCTGATCACCCGGGGCCTGGCCGAGATCACCCGGCTCGGTCTGGCGCTGGGCGCCCGCGCCGAGACCTTCATGGGCTTGTCGGGTCTGGGCGATCTGGTGCTCACCGCCACCGGCGACTTGTCGCGCAACCGCCGGGTCGGGTTGCTGCTGGCAACAGGTCAGGCACTGGCCGAGATCCTGGGCCGGCTCGGTCATGTGGCCGAGGGGGTGTTGTCAGCGCCCGTGGTGCAGGCCCGCGCCCGCACACTGGGCGTGGACATGCCGATCACCGACGCCGTGGTGGCCGTGCTGCAGGGCCAGCGGGCGCCGGCACAGGCCTTGCACGACCTGATGGCGCGCGATGCCCGCGCCGAGGCTTGATGCGCGATGCCCGCGCTGAAGCTTGATGCGCGATGCCCGCGCTGAGGCTTGATGTTTGACGGCGAGGCGCCCGGCCCGCCTCAAACGCCGCCGCTGTAGCCCTGCAGGCGCCAGGCCTCAAACACCACCACCGCCACTGCATTGCTCAGGTTCAGGCTGCGCTGGCCGGGCCGCATCGGCAAGCGGACTTGTCGATCGGGCGCGACGCTGCTGCGTACCTCTGCCGGCAGCCCGGAGGTTTCGCAACCAAACACCAACCAGTCGCCGGCCTGCCAGGCCACACTGCCCAACACGTTGGTACCCCGGGTGGTGAAGGCCCAGAGTGTGCCGCCGGCCTGCTGCTGCGCCGCCTGCAGTGTGGCCCAGTCGGCGTGCCGCTGAACGTCAGTGAACTCGTGGTAATCCAGTCCGGCGCGCCGCAGCAACTTGTGGTCCATCGAGAAGCCCAGCGGCTCGACCAGGTGCAGCTTGCAGCCGGTGTTGGCCGCCAGGCGGATCACGTTGCCGGTGTTGGGCGGGATTTCGGGATGAACGAGCACGATGTTGAACATGGCCCGAGCATTGTCGCGTGACGTCTCAGGCCGGCGCGGGGGTGCGCGCCAGCACCCAGACCTGCACGCCGGCCGCGCCAGCCGCCAGCAGGGCCCGGGTTGCGGCCACCGCCGTGCCACCGGTGGTCAACACGTCGTCCACCAGCGCCAGCTGGCGACCCGCCAGCCTGGCGCGGCCGGCAGGCTCCACCCACATCGCGTCGTGCAAGTTTCGCGTGCGCTCGCTGCGGGACAGGCCGACCTGGTGCGGCGTATCGCGCAGTCGCAGCAGCAAGCCCGCATCGGCCGGCAGCCCCTGCCGGGCCGCGACCCGGCGTGCCAACTCCCAGGCCTGGTTGTAGCCCCGCTCGGCCAGCCGGCTTGCGCTCAGCGGCACGGGCAGTACCAAGTCCACCGGCGTGGGTTGGTTTTGCGCCAGCACGTCAGTCAGAACATCGGCCAGAACATCTGCCAGCAGTGTCGCCAGCTCGGGTTGGTCACGGAACTTGAAGCGCGTGATCAGCCGATCCCAGGGAAAGCCGTACAGCACGCCTGCCACGCAGCGGTGGTAGGGCGGCGGCTCTCGCAAGCAGCGTCCGCAGGTTGCGCCGCCGGCATTGGGCAATGCGCAACGCGGGCACAGGGCGGGCCGTGTGGCAACAAAGCGCAGCTGGCACTGGCGGCACAGGCCTGTGCGGTCCCAACTGCCACACAGCACACAGGGTCTTGGCAGACCATGAACCAGGCTGCCCAGGCGCGACGCCAGCGAGGCGGTAGCGCCAGGGGCAGGGTGCGCGCCGGTGCCAGACATCGGCTCAATATACTGCTGGTTGATGACCGATGCGACTGCCCGCCCGCCAGCCACCGACGGCGCCGCACTCAGCCGCATGCTGGACCGCATGGCCCGAGCCGAGGCTGTGCCCTGGCTGCACCAGGAGGTGGCGCGCCGGATGGCCGAGCGGCTGCCGTTGATTTTGCGTCCGCCCGATCAATGGCTTGACTGGTGGGGTTGGCCCGGTGCCGGTGCGGCGGCGGTGAAGGCAATTTGGCCGCAAGCTCGGCGCAGTGTGGTCGAGCCCACGCCAGCCTTGGTTGCGCGCAGCCAGGCCGCGCTGCAGGCGCCGTGGTGGGCCTGGGGCCAACGCCGCCAACACGCCGCGCAGCCCGTGTTTTTGCCTACTGAGGTGCCCCAGGGCCAGGCGCAGATGCTGTGGTCCAACCTCAACCTGCACACAGCGCCCGATCCGGCCGCCCTGTTGGCCCAGTGGCACCGGGCCTTGGCGGTGGAGGGTTTTGTGATGTTCTCCAGCTTCGGCCCCGACACCCTGCGCGAGTTGCGGGCGATCTACACCGAGTCGGGCTGGCCCGCCCCGCACCCACCCTACACCGACATGCACGACCTGGGCGACTTGCTGGTGCATGGCGGATTTGCTGATCCGGTGATGGACCAGGAGACGATCCGGCTCACCTGGTCTTCTCCCGAGGCCTTGCTGGCCGAGTTGCGCAGCCTGGGTGGCCATCTCGGTACCCACCGGTTCCCAGGGTTGCGCACCCCGCGCTGGCGAGCGCGGCTGGTGCAGGCCCTGGCACAGCGCGCTGACGCGCAAGGGCGTATCGCGATGACGGTGGAACTTGTCTACGGCCATGCCTACAAGCCAGCGCCGCGCCCGACCCGCGCCGCTCTGGCGACGATCTCGCTGGACGCCTTGCGGGCAAGCTTGCCCAAACGCCCCACATGACGCAGGGCTGTCGGATGCGGGTTATCACTCGGCTAGAATCCGTGGCGTTCGCGGCGTTTGTTGGCCACTTGAAATGGCAGCGGTAGGCCGCTTTGCAGGGGCTTTTGTCGCGCCGAGTCAGGGGACCTGCCGCTAATATTGATGTTGCGGATATCGGTCCGCGCAGCAGGCCCTTGATACCGGCCAGCCCCACCACCCATCTGCCGCCTATGTCCATCACGCTTGCTCCCAGCCCCTGGCCTGCGCCGCCCGCCTCAAGGCGCGACGCGGGTTGGCGCTTTGGTCGTGAGCAGGCCAGTCCGGCGGCCTGGCGGTTCGACCTGCGGCGCAATGTGTCGATCACGCCGCGTCAATTGGTCGCCGCCTACGCCTTGCTCTGCGGCGTGTCGCTGGTGGTAGCCGGCGGGTTCTGGTTGCAGGGCGTGACCGTGGTGGGCTTGTTCACCGGGGTTGAGCTGCTGGCGGTGGGTGCGGCGTTGCTGGTGGTGGCTCGCCATGCCGGTGACCGTGAGTTGATCACGCTGGCCGGCCATGAGTTGTTGGTAGAGCAGCACGTCGGGCCTGGCATTGCCCACACAAAATTCCGCGCCGAATGGCTGCGGGTCGAACCGGTGGCCGGCGATGGCTCGCTGGTTGAGTTGTCGGGCGAAGGCCGCCGCGTGCGGGTGGGGCGGCATGTGCGCCCCGAGTTGAGGGTTGAGCTGGCTCAGGAATTGCGCCGTGCCTTGCGCCTGGTGCGCGCGGCCGGTGAACGGGTTGTGGACCACGAACATAAAGCATGATGATGACGACAACAAAGACGCTTCTGTCTCGGGCAAGCCAAGCTCTGGCGGGTCTCGGCGCTGTGCTGGCCACCCAGGCCGTGCTGGCCGGTGATTTGGCCGGCGGGCCGGCCAAGAACCAGCTCGACCTGCACCCGCCGATCACCAAGATCGCCAGTGACATCCAGGGCCTGCACTACTTCATGCTGATCATCTGCCTGGTGATCTTTCTGGCGGTGTTCGGCGTGATGTTTTACTCGATCATCAAGCACCGCAAATCGGTGGGCCACAAGGCGGCCAACTTCCACGAAAGCGTGGCTGTCGAGATTGCCTGGACCATCGTGCCCTTTGTGATCGTGGTGGTGATGGGCATGGCCGCCACCAAGACCGTGGTGGCCATGAAGGACACCAGCAACGCCGACATCACCATCAAGACCACCGGCATGCAGTGGAAATGGGGCTACGACTACCTCAAGGGCGAAGGCGAAGGCATCGGCTTTGTGTCCACCCTGGACGTTGCGCACCGCAACATGTCCGACTCTGGCCACCCGTCTGGCGATAACTACCTGCTCAAGGTCGACAATCCGCTGGTGGTGCCGGTCAACAAGAAGATCCGCATCATCACCACGGCCAACGACGTGATCCATTCGTGGATGGTGCCGGCGTTTGCCGTCAAGCAAGACGCCATCCCCGGCTTTGTGCGCGACGCCTGGTTCCGCGCCGAGAAAACCGGCGACTTCTACGGCCAGTGCGTCGAGCTCTGCGGCAAGGAGCACGCCTACATGCCGATCCACGTCAAGGTGCTCTCAGCCGACGAATACAGCAAGTGGGTCGATGGCAAGAAGAAGGAACTGGCCGCCAAGGCAGATGATCCTGGCAAGGTCTGGGCGCTTGACGCACTGGCCGACCGCGGCGAGAAGGTCTACAACGCCAATTGTTCGGTTTGCCACCAGCCCAACGGCAAGGGCGCTGGCCCGATCAAGCCCATCGACGGCGCAGCGGTGGTCAATGACGCTGACAAGACCAAGCAAATCATGGTGTTGCTGAACGGTCAGAACAACGGTGCGATGCCGTCGTGGAAGACGCTGTCCGACACCGAGATCGCCGCCGTGATCACCTTCACCAAGAACCACTGGTCGAACAAGACCGGCCAGATCGTGCAGCCGGCCGATGTTGTTGCCGCGCGCAAGTGATCGACTGAGCCGCCCGACCGCTTCGACCTCCGCACAATTTCAAGCACTGTTCGCTGAAAGGCACCGCCCATGAGCGCCGTCCTCCATCCCGGGTCATCTGACCCCTCCCACGCCCACGATTCTCACGACCACGACGATCACCACGACCACGGCCCGTTGCCCGGCTGGCGGCGCTGGGTGTTTGCGACGAACCACAAGGACATCGGCACGATGTACCTGTTGTTCTCGTTCACCATGTTGATGGTCGGTGGCATCCTGGCGCTGTGCATCCGCGCCGAGCTGTTCCAACCCGGGCTGCAGTTCTTCAACCCGCAGCTGTTCAACTCGTTCACCACGATGCACGGCCTGATCATGGTGTTCGGCGCGATCATGCCGGCGTTTGTCGGCTTTGCGAACTGGATGATCCCGATGCAGATCGGCGCGGCCGACATGGCCTTTGCGCGCATGAACAACTTCAGTTTCTGGCTGCTGATCCCCGCTGCACTGATGCTGGTTGGCAGCTTTGCGATGCCTGGAGGCGCCCCCGCTGCTGGCTGGACGCTGTACGCACCGCTCACGCTGCAGATGGGCCCGTCGATGGACGCCGCCATCTTTGCGATGCACATCATGGGTGCGTCGTCGATCATGGGCTCGATCAACATCATCGTCACCATCCTCAACATGCGCGCACCGGGCATGACGCTGATGAAGATGCCGCTGTTTTGCTGGACCTGGCTGATCACCGCCTACTTGCTGATCGCGGTGATGCCGGTGTTGGCTGGCGCGATCACGATGACGCTGACCGACCGCCATTTCGGCACCAGCTTCTTCAGCCCCGCCGGCGGCGGTGACCCAGTGATGTA
>JANYKR010000212.1 GCA_025358155.1 Betaproteobacteria bacterium | reverse complement strand
TGCTCGCGCAGCGCGCGGTACTGGTCCCACAAGGCCACGTCGGGTGTGCGGTGGGTGTGCATCACGGGTTCGTTCATTGGACAACTCTCCGTGCTGGGCACTTCAGGATGAGCGCTGGGGAGCGGTCCGGCGCGTTCATGCACAGGCTCCGGCCGCCGGTTCCAGATCGGGGTACTGGCTTTGCACGACCAGTTTGGGCCGGCGGTCCACGGTGAACAGGCCCCAGTGCTTTTCGGGCTCCAGCGGGTCGGGCGAGCCTTTCCAGGGCTCGTCGAAGGCCTCAAACACGAAGCACAGCAGGCCTTCGGCGCGGGTCCAGTCCATCAGGTCCCGGTAGTACAGCGCCTGCAGTTCCTGCACGGCGTGTTCGGCATGCATGCCGCGGCCGTTGCTGTTGGTGCACCAGCCGGCTTCGGTGATGACGAGTGTCTTGCCCGGGTACAACCGCGCCACGCTGGCGATGTTGTCCTTGGTGTAGTCCAGCGCCTCGTGGATGTGCTTGTACTCCCACACGGGGTAGGTGTGCAGCGAGATGAAGTCCAGCTCGGCCACCAGCTCACGCAGCTTGTGTTGCCAGGGCACGTAGTTTTCGCAGAAGGTCACCGGCTGTGGCAGGCGTTGCTTGACCCAGCGGACGTACTCGACCATGCGCGGCACCGGCACGAAGTGGTCGGTCCAGTCGACCGTGGCTTCGTTGCCGACGGCGACGCTGAAGACGGTGTGCGGGTGCGCACGGGCCAGCGCCACCAGGCGTTCCAGCTCGGCAGCGTTTTCGCGACGGCTGGCTTCGAGCTGCTCTTCGCTGTAGGTGCCGCCCCAGGGGCAGCCAAAATTGTTCATTTCGGCGCCCAGGTAGGCGCCCAGCATCACACGCAGCGGCAGGCCGTCTTCGTGGATGACCTGCAGCACGCGCTCGGCGTGCAGGCTGCAGTCGTACAGGCGCAGCAAGGACCAGTGGCGCGCCAGCAGGTGCAGGTCCTCGCGGATCTGCTGCACCGACGGGTAGACACCCGTGTCGGGGCTCTGGCCTTCCCGGTAGCCCGAATAGCAGATGGCATTGCCGCCGGGCAACGGGACCGGTGCGTGCGTCGCCATGCTTCTCAGCCGAACTTCAGCCGTGCGTCCTTGTCCCAAAGGCCCCAGAAGGCGCCCACGTCGCCCTCGGCGCCCACCTTCCAGGCCTCGTCGAAGGCTGCGAAGTGGAACCACTCGATACCTTCGCACTCGGCCCACTCTGCCGTGTCGACAAAGTACTGCATCGCGCGCTCGGTGCCCGGCACGGCACCGCAGAAGGCGCTGCCCTGGTCGGGCCAGCCAGTCTCGCTGATGAGGATGCGCTTGCCCGGCGCGGCCGCGCGGGTCTTGGCAAGCATGCTTTGCATGTAGGCCAGCGCCTGATCACGCGGACAGCCTTCCCAAAAGGGGTAGCAGTTGGTCATGACGACATCGCACTCTGCCGTCACGCGGGGATGCTTCTCGAACAGGAAATACGCGTCGACATAGCCCACGGGCACGCCGGGCACCGCCTGCTTCATCTGCCGGATGTGTGCGATCAGCGAGTCCTCGTCCATGTCTTCGCGCAGCAGCACCTCGTTGCCCACGGCCACGATGTCGGCATGGCCGGCCTGCGCGACGGCGATGGCGCTGGCCATCTCGCGGGCGTTGATCTCCAGGTCGGTGCCCAGCCAGGCTCCCACCAGGGTCTTCAGCCCCATCTGGTGGGCGATGCGCGGCGTCTGCTCGTGCCCGTCGGTACACGAAAAGCTGCGAATCCAGCGCGTGTGCGGCCGGATGATTTCCATGCGTTCGCGGATCTGCGCTTCGCCAATCTGCGAGCCGGGCGATTGACCCTCCAGGTAGGGACTGAAGCACAGGCCGTGGATGCCGCGTGCCAGCACATCGCGAAAGGCATCGTCCAGGCGTGCACGTTCTGCAGGAGCCAGCGGCGCAGGCGCTGCCGCCGCAGGGGCGGCACCGGGCACGAACCCCGCAGCTGTCTCACCGGCTGCAGATACCCCCGAATCCCGGTGCGCAACGGACCCAGCCGAAGCTCCGGCGGCTCCCGAAGCGCCCACTCCCCCGGGGTGAGCGCTGCCGCCGGACGCGAAGGCCGGTGCCCAGGGTTGCGAGCCGCCGTGGCCTGCAGGGCGGGACGGGGCGTCGGCGGTGGGGGTGCTCATGGGGCTGTCTCCGGGGTCAAGGTTGTTGCTCGCACATTCAGATCCGCAACTCCGACGCGTGGTCTGGCTCCCAGGGCATCACGCCCGGGCTGCGCGGTTGCACCGGTCCGTAGCCTCCGGCCTTGTCGTACACCCGCACATAGTCCACCACCAGCTCGGCTGGGAACTTGGTGTCGGCGTTCGGCACACCGGGGAAGTTGCCGCCCACGGCGACGTTCATCACCAGGTAGAAGGGCTGGTCGAAGGGTGCCGGCCAGAGATTGAGGTCGGCCTCGCCTGTGGCCTCGACGCCGACGCCGTCTTCCAGGCGGCTGCAACTCCACCAATGGCGGTAGGTGCAGGTCTGCACCTCGTCGACGAAAAAGCGGATCTCGCCCGGCTCCCATTCCACGGCATAGACGTGCCAGTCCGACACCAGGCTGCCCCCGGGCAGCGCGTGGGTCTTGGTGACGAGTGAACGGCGCGGGTAGGTCGAGCCGAAGTGGATGCTGTTGAGCACCTCCTCGGGCTTCTCGCCCACGATTTCCATCAGGTCGATCTCGCCGCTGGCGGCCCAGCCGCCGTACTTGTCCTCGACGGGCAGCATCCACAGCGCCGGCCACAGGCCCTTGCCCCAGGGCACGCGGGCGCGGAATTCGAGGCGACCGTACTGCTTGGCGAACAGCACGCGGCCGTCGCGGCCCTTGGTCTTGAGCCGTGCCGAGGTGTAGCCGCAACCGTGCAGCGGCGCCTTCACGGCGCGGATGAACAGGCAGCTGTCGCGCACCTGCACGTTCTCGGGCTCGTGCGTGTAGTACTGCAGTTCCTCGTTACCCCAGCCGGGCACCCAGGCGTTGTTCTTGTAGTCGTAGAAGCCGTTGCCCAGGTCGAAGTCCCACTTGCTGCGGTCGACCTCGCTGCCGTCGAATTCATCAGCCCAGACCAGCGTCCAGGCGGCGTCGCGGGAAATGGGTGTGTCCATGCTCAACGCTGCCTTGTGGTTTGATGCTTGAGGGCCCGGGCCTTGCCGAATGCCATGGTTTTCAGCCCACGGCGGCGCTGGCCAGCATGTCCGCGCGCAAGGTTCTCTGCTCTTTCAGGAAGTCGCGGTACCAGAGGTAGCTGTCTTTGGGCGTGCGTTCCAGCGTGCTGTAGTGCACGTGCACGATCCCGAAACGCTTGGCGTAGCCGAAAGCCCACTCGAAGTTGTCCATCAGGCTCCACACCATGTAGCCGGCCATGGGCACGCCCTGGTCGATGGCGTCGGCGACGGCGGCGATGTGGTGCGCGATGTAGTTGGTGCGTTCGCTGTCGTGCACCCGCACGCCAGCCTGCGTGTTGACCGGCACATCCTGGAAGGCTGCGCCGTTCTCCTTCACGTACAGCGGCGGCAGCGTCCAGTCACGGTGCATGCGCACCAGCAACTCGGTCAGGCCCTCCGGCACGATCTCCCAGCCCATGTCGGTGAGCGGCTTGCCACTCGTCTGAGCGCTCCAGGCGCCCGTGGCGCTGACCACGCCGCGCGTGTAGTAGTTGATGCCCAGAAAGTCCATCGGCGTGTTGATGGCCGCCAGATCACCGGGCTCGACCTGCGGCACGTCGTCGCCGAGGTGTTGCCAGACGTCGGCCGGGTACTCGCCCTTGAACAACGGGTCCATGTACCAGCGCACCGAGCGGCCGTCTTCCAGCCGGGCGGCGGCGGCGTCCTCGGCGCTGTCGGTGGCGGGCCCGATAGGCGACAGGTTCAGCACAATGCCCAGCCGGCTTTTGCAGCCGTCGTCGCGCAGCGCCTGCAGCGCCAGTCCGTGGCTGAGCAACAGGTGGTGCGCTACCTGCATCGCCGTGCCACGGTGCTTGATGCCCGGCGCGAAGAAGCCTGTCTCGTGGCCCAGCACGGCGATGACCCACGGTTCGTTGTGCGTGGTGATCGCGGTCACG
>JANYKR010000186.1 GCA_025358155.1 Betaproteobacteria bacterium | reverse complement strand
AAGATGTCCTCCAACTGCCCGGCCGTCACCGGCCCGGGAATCAACTTCTCCAGCAACTCAGCCGAAATTTGCGGCAGCGCCGCCTGGTCCGCCGCAGCGGTTTTGATCTTGCGTGGCATTCATGCTCCTTGTGTGGTCATGTTATGCCTCACACACAAACTTCCTGACAGGCTCCGGGCGCAAGCCCCACCAGGCCATCGATCCGGCTAACGATCCGGCTAACGTCAGACAGACGGCCGGCGCCTGCGCTGTGGTCAGCACTGTCGCCAGCACTTCAGTTCAACGACCTCGCTGACTGAGCTCGCCTTACCCCCCCAGCGCCTTGTACAAAGCCACGCGGTTGCTCAGCTCGGCCAGCCGCGCCTGCACCACGGCTTGTTCGGCGGCCCACAGCGCGCGCTGGGCGTCTAGCCGCTCCAGCGCGCTGGCGGCGCCTTGGGAGGCCTTGAGCTCGGTCAGGCGCGCCGTTTCGCGAGCGGCATCGCGCTGCACCCGTTGGGCGTCGAGCTGGTCGCGCCAGGTCGCGAGGCCGGCCAGTGCATCGGCGGTGTCGCGAAAGGCCGACTGGACCGACCGCTCGTACTGGGCCTGGGCAATCTGTTGCGCGGCCTCGGCCGAGGCGACGTTGGCCTGACGCCGGCCAGCGTCAAACACCGTGATCAGCGCATTGGCGGCTAGGGTGTAGACAAAGTTGCCGCCTTGAAACAGCCCTGAGAGTTGGCTCGACGCCTGTCCGGCTTGTCCGGTCAGCGTGATGCTCGGCCAAAACGCCGCACGCGCTGCCGCGATGTTGGCCTGGGCTGCACGCATGGCCTGCTCGGCGGCAATCACATCCGGTCGGCGCAGCAACACGGACGACGACAAGCCCGCCGGCACGCTGTAAAGCCAGGTTTCATCGGCCAGCTGCGGGCCGGTGGTCGGCGTTGCGCCCGGAGTTGCGCCCGGGGTTGCGGCCGGGGTTGCGGTTGATGCCGCGGCTGACGTTGCGGCTGACGTTGCGGCTGATTCGGGCACCGGTTGCCCCAGCAGCAGCGCCAGTGCGTTGGTGTCCTGGGCCTGCTGGCGGGCGAGTTGGGCCAGCGTTGCCCGGCCTTGGGCCGCCAGGCTCTGCTGGCCCTGCAGTTCGAGTCGCGAGGCGGCACCGACCGATTCACGCAGTTGCGTCAGCTTGAGGGTTTGCTCGCGGCTGTCTTGCGACTGGCGCGCCAGGCCGAGCAACTCGGTATCAGCCTGCAATGCCAGGCCGGTTTGCACCACGGCCGCGACCAGGCTCAGCTCGGCGGCCTGGCGGCCGGCTTCGGTGGACAGCAATTGGGCACGGGCGGCCTCGCTCAGGCCGGCCAGGCGGCCAAACAGGTCAAGTTCCCAGGCGCTGACCTGTAGCCCGGCGCTCAGGGTGGTGGCCTCGGCGCCCCGGCCATTGGGCGCACGGGCGGCATTGACCCCCGCCCCCAGCGTTGGCAGGCGGCTGGCATCGGCCACCGTCAACTGGGCCTGGGCACGTTGCACGTTGAGCAGGGCCACCCGCAGGTCGCGGTTGTTCTGCAGCGCCAGCGTCACCCACTGCACCAGGATCGGCGCTTGCACCCAGTCGCGCCAGGCCAGCAACGCGGTGTCGGCCGGCGCCCCCGCGCCTACCGGCAGCGTCGCCGGAACGGCCGCCTGCGCCAGCCGTTGATCGGCAGGCGCCTGGGCCGTGGGGCTGTAGGCGCAGCCGGCCAGACTGGCCAGCACCACAGCCGTCAGGGCGATGCGCAGGCCGGCGGCGCCAGCCGTTGGGCGGGGCTGGCAAGTCGGGCTGACCCCGGGTTGAGACATGGGCGTCGTCATGCCTTGTCTCCCTCAGTGGCTGGCGCACCCGCTGGCCCTGGCTTGGGCCCTGGCTTGGGCACCGCATGCGGCACCGGCGAGTGCGGCCGGGGTGGGGCGATGTGGACGCCGGGTGACACCGCCTGCCTGGCCGGAAACATCCGCCGGATCACCACAAAAAACACCGGCACAAAAAATACCGCCAGCACGGTGGCGGTGATCATGCCGCCCATCACGCCCGTGCCGATGGCACGCTGGCTGGCCGAGCCGGCGCCGGTGGACAGCGCCAGCGGCAGCACGCCCAGGATGAAGGCCAGCGAGGTCATCAGGATCGGCCGAAAGCGCAGGTGGCATGCCATCAGCGTGGCCTCGACCAGGGCCATGCCCTCGGCCTGCAAGTCCTTGGCAAACTCGATGATCAGGATAGCGTTTTTGGCCGACAAGCCGATCACCGTGATCAGCCCGACCTTGAAGTACACATCGTTGGGCATGTCGCGCAGCGACACCCCCAGCAGCGCACCCAGCACGCCCAGCGGCACCACCAGCAGCACCGCCACCGGGATCGCCCAGCTCTCGTAGAGCGCCGCCAGGCACAAGAACACCGCCAGCATCGAAAACGCCAGCAGGATGCCGGCTTGCGAGCCGGAGAGTTTCTCCTCGCGCGACTGGCCGGTCCACTCGAAGCCGAAGCCCGGCGGCAGCTTGGCCGCCAACGCCTCCATCTCGTTCATCGCCTCGCCGGTGGACCGGCCGGGCGCGGCGTCGCCGGCCAGCCGTATCGCCGGGTAACCGTTGTAGCGGGTGGTCTGCATCGGGCCGTTGATCCAGCGGGTGCTGGCAAAGGTGGACATGGGCACCAACTGGCCGCGGTTGTTGGGCACTTGCAGCTTGAGCAGGTCCTCAGGAGACATGCGCGCCGGCGCGTCAGCCTGCAGCACCACCCGCTGCAGCCGGCCTTTGCTCGGAAAGTCGTTGAGGTAGCTGGAGCCGACCGCCGTGGACAGCAGCGCGTTGATCGCCTCGAAGCCCACGCCCTGAGCGTAGGCGCGCTCGCGGTCGATGTCGATCTGCAGCTGCGGCGCGTCTTCCAGCCCGTCAGGCCGCACGCCGGCCAGCAGCTTGCTTTGGCGCGCCATGCCCAGCATCTGGTTGCGCGCGGCCAGCAAGGCGTCGTGGCCCAGGCCGCCCCGGTCCTGCAGCCGGAAGTTGAAGCCGGTGGCAGTGCCCAGCTCGGGGATCGGCGGCGGGCTGAGCGGGAACACAAACGCATCGCGGATGCCCATCATCGCGCCAAAGGCGCGGCCGGCCAGCGCCTGCGCCGAGTGCTCTTTGCCCTTGCGCTCATCCCAATCCTTGAGCGGCACAAACACCAGGCCCGAGTTCTGGCCCTGGCCCGAGAAGCTGAAGCCCAGCACCGCCACCACCTGGTCAACCTCGGGCTGCTTCATGAAAAATCCCTCCACCTGCTGCATCACGGCGGTGGTGCGCTCCAGCGTGGCGCCGGCGGGCAATTGCACGTTGACGATCAGGTAGCCCTGGTCCTCGTTGGGCAAAAACGATGACGGCAAGCGCACGTACATCCAGCCCACCACCGCCACCACCACCCCAAAGGCCAGCATCCAGCGGCCGGCCCGCCGCAGCAGGCGCGCGGCCAGGCTCTCATAGCCCTTGGCAGTGCGGCGGAAGCCCCGGTTGAACCCGCCAAAAAAGCCGCCGCGATCGGCGTGGCCTGAGGGGATCGGCTTGAGAAAGCTGGCACACAGCGCCGGCGTGAGCGTGAGCGCCAAAAAAGCCGAGAACAAGATGGCCGAAACCATGGTGAGTGAAAACTGGCGGTAGATGCTGCCCACTGCGCCGGCAAAAAACGCCATCGGCACAAACACGCTGACCAGCACCACGGTGATGCCGATCACCGCGCCGGTGATCTGGCCCATCGCCTTGCGGGTGGCCTCGCGCGGGCCCAGGTGCTCGTCGGCCATCAACCGCTCGACGTTTTCAACCACCACGATTGCATCGTCCACCAGGATGCCGATGGCCAGCACCATGCCGAACAGCGTGAGCACGTTGATCGAGTAACCCAGCGCCAGCAAGATGCCAAAGGTGCCCAGCAGCGCCACCGGCACCACGATGGTGGGGATCAGGGTGTAGCGCAGGTTCTGCAAGAACAGCAGCATCACCATGAACACCAGCGCCACTGCGATGGCCAGGGTCTCGACCACTTGCTTGATCGAGATGCGCACAAACTTGGAGCTGTCGTAGGGCACCTTGTAGTCCATGCCCGGCGGAAAGTAGGCCTTGAGCTGGGCCATGCGGACCTTGACCGCGTCGGCCGTGGCCAGCGCATTGCCCGAGGGCGAGAGCTGCACACCCACGCCCGCCGCAGGCTGGCCGTTCAGCCGCTGAAAGCTGCCGTAACCCTGGCCGCCCAGCTCGACCCGGGCCACATCGCGCAGCCGCACCGTCGAGCCGTCGCCATTGGCCCGCAACACCACCGCGCCAAACTGCGCGGGGTTGGCCAGCTGGCCGTTGACGACGATGGTCGCACTCATGGTCTGGCCCGGGATGCCGGGCACCTCACCCAGACTGCCGGCCGAAACCTGGGCGTTCTGGGCCCGCACCGCTGCGGCCACATCGGCCGGCGACAGGCCAAACGACACCAGCTTGGCGGGGTCGAGCCAGATCCGCATCGCCCGCTCGGTGCCAAACAACTGGGCCTGGCCCACGCCGGGGATGCGCTGCAGCTCGGGCTGGATGTAGCGGGCGATGTAGTCGCCCAGCACGATCGGGTCGTCCGCCGGGTTGCTGGAGGTGAGTGAGACAAACAGCAGAAAGTTGGACCGCGCCTTGTCGATGCGCACACCCTGCTGCACCACCGCGCTGGGCAGCCGCGGCGTGGCACGGCTGAGCCGGTTTTGCAGCTCGACCTGGGCCAGATCGACATTGGTGCCAGTCTCGAAGGTGGCGGTGATGCTGCCCGAGCCGTTGGCCTGGGCGATCGACTCGACATAAATCATGCCGGCCGTGCCGTTGAGCTCTTGCTCGATCACCGACAGCACACTGTCTTCGAGCACCTGGGCCGACGCCCCGGGGTAGCCCACGCTCACCACAATCGACGGCGGTGCCACCGTGGGGTACTGCGCGACCGGCAGCTTGCTGATCGCCGCCCCGCCCAGCACCACGATGAACAGCGCGATCACCCAGGCAAAGATCGGCCTGTCGATGAAAAAACCGGAAATCATCGGTGTGGTCCCCGGGTTCAGCGGCTGGCGGCCGAGGCGCCGGCCGACGGGCCTGACGCAGCCGTGGCAGGCGATGGGCCGGCAGGGCCGGGTCCGGCAGCAGCCGGGCCAGCGCCGGCAGGTCCATCGCCAGCCGGGCCGGATGCGCCCGCCGGGCCACCCTTGCCAGGCGGCGTCCAGGGCACCGGGTTGACCGGGCCGCCCGGCGCACCCATCGCCAGCTTCTGGAACCCATCGACGACCACCCTGTCGCCGGCCTGCAGCCCGCCCAGCACCACCCAGTCGGAGCCCAGGCTGGCGCCCACCGTGATCTTGCGCGGCAGCGGCTTGTTGTCGGCACCCACCACCAGCACGCTGTCGCCCCCGGCGGCGCGGGTCACCGCCTGTTGCGGCAGGCGCACCGCATTCTGGCTGGTGGCCTGCACCAGCCGCACCTTGACAAACAGCCCGGGCAGCAATTCACCCTTCGGGTTGGGCAGTTCGGCGCGCAGCGTCACCTGGCCGGTGGCGGCGTCCACGGTCGGGTCGGCAAACAACAGCTTCGCCGGCAGCGGGTAGGTGCTGCCGTCGTCGAGCAGCACCTGCAACTCGGCCGCCGCGCCGCTGCTGGCGCGCTTGAGCTGGCCGCCCTCAAAGGCCCGGCGCAGGCGCAGCGCCTCGGCCGCCGATTGGGTGAAGTTGACGTAAAGCGTCTGGGTTTGCTGGATCACCGCCATCTGCGTGGCCTCACCCTGGCCGACCAGCGCGCCCTCGGTCACCAACGAGCGGCCAATGCGGCCGGCAATCGGCGCCTTGATTGCGGCGTAGTCGAGGTTGATGCGGGCACTGAGCACGGCGGCGCGGGCGGTGGCGACATCGGCCTGGGCCTGCTTGAGCGTGGTCTGGGTCACCAGCCACTCTTGCGCGCTGATCGCCTTGGCGTCGGCCAGCGGCTGGTTGCGCGCGACTTGGGCCTGGGCTTGCGCCACCCCGGCGTCGGCCCTTGCCACCGCGGCCTCGGTGCTGGCCAGCGCTGCCCGGTAGGCCGCGTCATCGAGCTGGAACAGCGGCTGGCCGGCCTTGACCTCGGTGCCCTCGGTAAACAGCCGGCGGGCCACCAGGCCCGGCACCCGGGCCCGCACCTGGGCCACCCGCCAGGCCTCCAGCCGGCCCGGCAGGTCAACACTCAAGGCCACATCACCCGGCGTGACCGTCACCACGCCCACGGTGGGCGGCGGCATGCCGCCCCCCGGTGGGCCTTTGGGCGCCTCGGCGGCCGGACCGCAGGCGGCGAGCAGCAGCAGCAGCGGCGGCGCCAAGGCGGCGGCCAGGGTCCGGCGGCTGGCGCGCCACGCCGTGCCGAGCCCGAAAGTGGCGGGTGCAGGCTGACGGTCAAGGCGTCCAGGGGCAGTCGGTGCAGTCATGGCGTTCTGTCGACGCGCAAACGGCGACGCTTTGAGTGTGATGTGTACAACCCGCCATGTTGTCACAGCAGGCGTGACCCCCGCTGCACCACGCCCTTGCTTGCGCTATTGAGCCTGCGCTATTAAGCCTGCGCTGGGCCCGGCGCCGGGTCCAGCCCGTTGCGCGGGCCCCTTGCGCCCGCCGGTCTGCGGGCATAGGCTGGACGCCCCCAACCAGCGCCTGACTGCCGGCCGTAGAGCGGACAGCGAGCGCCCTTGCTCAAGGAGATCCGCTCATGCCCAGCCTACAACCCGCCGGTGCCGTCCAGGTTGCCGATCTGCGCACGCTCGCGCTGGTCGGCCCGGCGGCAGCCGGCAAGACCAGCCTGGCCGAGGCGCTGCTGCTGGCGTCCGGCGCCATCAGCAGCGCCGGCAGCGTGGAGCGCGGCAGCACCGTCAGTGATTTCGACCCGCTGGAGCGGCGCATCGGCCACTCCCTCCATGCCAGCGTGATGCACACCGAGTGGCTGGGCAGCCGTATCCATTTGATCGACACCCCGGGCGCGCCCGATTTTGTGGGCCAGAGCCTGCCCGCGCTGGAGGCGGTGGAAACCGCCGCCGTGGTCATCAACGCCCTCACCGGCATCGAGCCGATGGCCCTGCGCATGATGGCGCAGGCCGCTGAGCGTGGTCGCGACCGGCTGCTGATCGTCAACAAGATCGACGCACCCGGGGTCGACCTGGGGGCTTTGCTGCTGGGTCTGCGGACCGCCTTTGGCAAGGAGTGCCTGCCGGTGAACCTGCCGCTGACCGACCGCCAGACCGGGGTGGTGCAGGTGCTGGACTGTTTTTTCAACCGCGCCGGCAACAGCGACCTGGGCGGCGTGGCGGCCGCGCACCGGGCCCTGGTCGAGCAGGTGGTCGAGGTGGATGCCGCCTTTGTCGAACGTTATCTGGAGGACGGCGACATCGACCCGGCCGAATTGCACGCCCCGCTGGAGCAGGCGCTGCGCGAGGGTCATTTGATTCCGGTGTGTTTTGTCTCGGCCCGCACCGGCGCGGGTGTGCCCGAGTTGCTCAACCTGATTCACCACCTGCTGCCGCACCCCGGCGAGGGCAACCCGCCCGAATTTCTGAAGGGCGAAGGCCCCGCCGCCAAGCCGCTGCAGGCCCGGCCCGACCCCCAGGCCCATGTGTTGGCCCATGTCTTCAAGGTCACGGTCGACCCCTACGTCGGCAAACTGGGAGTGCTGCGGGTGCACCAGGGCTCGATCACGCAAGGCTGCCAGCTCTACGTCGGCGACGGCCGCAAGCCCTTCAAGGTGGCGCATTTGTACCGGCTGCAGGGCAAGTCGCATGTCGAGGTGCCGCGCGCGCTGCCCGGCGATATCTGCGCCATCGCCAAGATCGACGAGTTGCACTTCGATGCCGTGCTGCACGACGCCGCTGAGGACGACCACATCCACCTCAAACCGCTGCCCTTCCCGGCGCCGGTACATGGCCTGGCGATCGCGCCCAAACGGCGGGGTGACGAACAGCGGCTGTGGGAGATCCTGGCCAAGCTGGTCGATGAAGACCCCTGCCTCAAGGTTGAGCATGTGGCCAGCACCAACCAGACCGTGGTCTACGGCCTGGGTGAGCTGCACCTGCGCCTGCTGCTGGAGCGGCTGCGCGAGCTGCACCGCTTTGACGTGCTGACCGAGCCGCCGCGCATCGCTTACCGCGAGACCGTGACCAGCGTGGCCGAGGGCCACTACCGACACAAGAAGCAGAGCGGCGGCGCTGGCCAGTTTGGCGAGGTCTACCTGCGGGTCGAGCCGCTGCCCCGCTCCAATGGCGTGGGCGCCAGTTTTGAGTTTGTCGACGCGGTCAGGGGCGGCACCATCCCGGGCAGCTTTATCCCGGCGGTTGAAAAAGGCGTGCGCGAGGTGCTGGCCAGTGGTGCGATCTCGGGCCACCCGGTGGTGGATGTGCGGGTGACCGTGTTTGACGGCAAGCACCACAGTGTCGACAGCAAGGAGATCGCCTTTGTCACGGCCGGCCGCAAGGCATTTTTAGCGGCGATGCGCGAGGCCAGAGCCATCGTGCTGGAGCCTGTCGTCGCGGTCGAGATCAGCGCACCCGAGGCAGCCGTGGGCGACATCACCGGTGACCTGGCCGCCAGAAGAGGCCAGGTGGCAGGCACTGACAACGGCGGCGGCGCCGGCATTTTGTTGATCCGCGGCCTGGCGCCGCTGGCCGAGCTGGCCGAGTACCAGTCGCGCCTGAACGCCATGACAAGCGGCCAGGGCCGCTACACCCTGACGATGTCGCACTACGAGGCGGTGCCGCCCAGCGTGCAGCAGCAACTGGTGGCGGGTTGGCAGGCGCGCGAGGAGGACTGAAAGCCCGCCGTCGCCCCACCCGACGCTGCCGGGCGGTGGGGGCGGGTCAGGGCTGGGGTGGGGTGGCGGTTGGGGTGGCGGTTGGGGCAGCGGCAGGCTTCGCGGCGGCGGCGGCGTGCATCTTTTTGAGCTGCGCCATCCAGCCGGTCCAGCGTGCCATAGGCCGATGCCGGCCCGCTTCGGGGCAAGGTCTGGCCGACCAGGACCG
>JANYKR010000178.1 GCA_025358155.1 Betaproteobacteria bacterium | reverse complement strand
GGGTTTAACCGCGCCGAGCCGGGTTGGCGCGCCCCGTTGCTAGGGATTGACCACCAAAAGCGCCGCAGGATAGCCTCCACAGGTGACGATCCTGCTACGGATCGCTTGCTGGGCAAAGGCTGGCGCCTGATCTGAGCCGGTCAATTTGGAAGTCTCATCAACATGCCTTTTCTTCGTCATAGCGTCGCCCTCGCGGTCGTGAGCCTGCTGCTGCCATTGGCCGCGGCCGCCTCGGTCCAGCACGGCTTCACCGGTGCCTGGGCGCCCAACGCTGCAAACGGGTTCGAGAACGCGGCCACCGGCGGCGGCACCTTCACGGTCTCGGTCAGTGCCGACCATTCAACCCTCACGGCTTTCATCGAGAACCCGGCCAACCTGAACTTCGGCAGTTTTTTCTTGCAGAACTACGGCTACACGCAAACGCCCCCCATCTTGCTGCCGACCGGGATGGTGAGCTACGACTACCAGATCAACTATTTCTCTGCGCTCGGCTTGGTTAGCACCTTCGACGACTTCGGCAACAACACAACGGTGGTCAGCGGCAGCTCGTTGTCGGGTTCGAGTTCGATCAACTATGCCGGCGGCTATTTTGGGTACTTTGGCATCAATATCCGGGGATTCGACGTCAACGGCAACCCAGGTGTGGCGAGTGCCACGGTCACGCTGAGCAACTTCTCGGCGCCGGCAGCTGTTCCCGAGCCCACGCCGATCGCGCTGGTCGCCCTCGGCCTGGCTGCCCTGGCCGCTGCCCGTCGGCGCTCGCGCTAGGTTGCCGCTGGCCGCTGTTGCTCAGGCGGCTCGGGTGTCGGTCGGCGAGCCGACACCTCGCTTTTGCTGACAGGATACGGCCAGCCGATGCGCAGGGCCGCCGGCAGGTTCGCCGCCGGTTGGTCTGAACGCTGGCAAGCCATTTGGGGGCAGGCCGAGCAACGCAGGTGCGGTGCTCGGTTTGCCACCACACTTACAACAGCCAGCCGCCGCCGCTACACTTTTTGATGCGCAAAAATCTGGAGCGGCTCGCAGAGCTGCGTCGCTGCCTTGTCCTGGAGTCTTCGGCCGAGCAGGCCTACGACGACATCACGCGACTGGTGGCGACCAGTCTGGGCGTGCCGATGGTGATGCTCAGCTTGCTCGACAGTGACCGAGATTGGTTCAAATCGACCGTCGGCACTGCGCTGCGCGAATCGCCAGTGAGCACTTCGTTTTGCGAAGCCTTTTTCCACAGCGGCCAGGCAGTGATCCTGGTCGAAGACACCCGGCTGGACCCGCGCTTTACCGGGCATCCGCTGGTGCTGGGCGAGCCGCATGTGCGCTTCTACGCGGCGGCCCGGCTGGAGCTCAACGGCCAGACGGTTGGCACGCTGTGCGCCTACGATTTCAAGCCGCGTCAGATCTCGGCAGACCAGATTGCGCAACTCAAGTCGATGGCCGAATCGGCGATGGACTTGCTGCGCCGGCGTTTGCCGGCCCGCGCCGGCTGAGCTTGCGGGCCGGCCCAGCGGCCAACTCAAGGCCGCAGGTAGACGAAGCCTTCTTTCGCTTGCAACTTGGCCACCTCGGCTACGCCCGAGGGCACGATGCGGGCCTCCATCGCCACCTTGTCCTTGCTGATGTTGCGCACCGTGAGGGTGTTGTTGCAGACCTCGAACTGCACGCCCTTGCCCACCAGGTCCGCCACCGAGCCCGAGTATGGCCGGCCCTGGGCATCGACCGCGCCGTCGAGCAAAAAATCGATGCCGGGGCCGTGCGTGACCACCACGATGCGGGTGCCCGGCTCAGCCGCGAGGTGGTTGCGGATGTTGCCGATGGCGCGCGTGGCCTGGGGCAAGCCCTCCATCAGGTGGTACACCACCTTGACGCCGTCCTGGGCCTGTGCCGCGCCGGCGCAGGCCGCCACAGCGGCGGCCAGCAGCCACCGTTTTGCTGGGTGTTGAAAAGCGGTCATCGTGGGCTCCTGCGGGTGGTGGCACAGCGCTGGGGTCAGCGGCGCGGACTTACATCAGGGTATCGGCCCAGATGTTGCGGGCCCAGGCCAGGGCGTACTTCGCCTCCAGCTCGGAGCGCACATCCGACACGCCGCCCGAGCCTGCAATGGTACGGAAGGTCTTCTGCGTTGGCACGTACTCATGCACGCTGGCCACGTGGATGACATGGCTATCATCGACATGGCTCATGCAGACATTGGTCAGCATCGGTTGCGGATCGAGCTCCAGGCCCTGCAACTCGGCCACGATGGCCGCAGCGGCAACCTTGGCA
>JANYKR010000116.1 GCA_025358155.1 Betaproteobacteria bacterium | reverse complement strand
TACGGTCAATGCCAAAACCGACGGCGGCGGCGCAGAGCAGCACGATGGAGCCGAAACCCAGCGCCAGGCGCGGGCCCAGGCGCAGCGCAGACAAAGTGAACATGGCGGTTTTGTTCCAGAGAGAGGGTGCCAAAAGGCAGGGGCGGTTAACCCGCAGGAGAGACCGACAACATGGCCTGTTTATCGGCAACTCCGCCGGACTCTGGAGCCCGCGCCGCCCAAGCACCGGCTTGCTCAAGCGGCTCGAAGCGGGTGAGGATGTCAAGGTCGAACTGTTTGACAAGCTCTTCCCTGCCGCGCAGGCTTACAGCGACGTGGTGGAAAAGCTCGTGGCCCGCCAGCGCAGCAACATGACCGAGACCCAGGCGCGGGCCGAGGCCGCAGCGCTGTTGGCCACCGTGGCGCTGGCCACGGGCGGTGCCTTGGCCCTGCTGTTGGCGGCGGGCCTGGCGTGGCGCGTGACGCGCTCGGTGGTCGGGCCCATAGCCCAGGCCCGTTCGCTGGCCGAGGCCATCGCCGCCGGTGACTTGTCGCAGACCATCACTGTGTCGGGTCGGGATGAAGCTGCCGAATTGCTGACCGCCTTGCAGCGCATGCAGGGCGCGCTGCGCGAACTGGTGGGCCAGGTCCGCACCAGCACCGACAGCATCCACACGGCCAGTGCCGAGATTGCCACCGGCAACCAGGACTTGAGCGTGCGCACCGAGCAGACGGCGTCAAATCTGCAGCAGGCGGCCTCGTCGATGTCGCAACTCTCGGACACCGTCCGGCAGTCGGCCGACTCGGCGCGGCAGGCCAACCAGCTTGCCGGCTCGGCCGCCCAGGTTGCCGAGCGGGGCGGCACGGTCGTTGCGCAGGTGGTGGCCACGATGAGCGAGATCAACGCCAGTGCCAAGAAGATCGCCGACATCATCGGCGTGATCGACGGCATTGCCTTCCAGACCAATATCCTGGCGCTCAATGCCGCCGTCGAGGCCGCCCGCGCCGGTGAGCAAGGGCGGGGCTTTGCCGTGGTCGCCAGCGAGGTGCGCAGCCTGGCGCAACGCTCGGCATCGGCGGCGCGCGAGATCAAGGCCTTGATCGGCAGCAGCGTGGACAAGGTCGAGTCGGGCACCCGCCTGGTGGCCGATGCCGGCCTGACCATGACCGAGATCGTGGCGTCGGTGAACCGGGTCTCGGGCATCATCGCTGAGCTCAGTTCGTCGGCGGCCGAACAGTCGGGCGGCATCTCGCAGGTCAACACGGCGGTGGGCCAACTCGACCAGATGACACAGCAGAATGCGGCCCTGGTGGAGCAGGGCGCGGCGGCGGCTGAATCGCTGAAAGACCAGGCCCAGCGGCTGGCAAAGGTGGTTGCCAGCTTCAAGTTGCACCCGGCCTGAGACGCGGCGCGGCTTCATGCCGCGCAGTCATAGCTGCTATCGCCAGCCATGCCTGGATTGCAAGGCGGCACCCGGCCAGAATCTCGCCATCCCCACCCCAGGCGCTGGCCAGACCATGAACACCGTGATCCTTGGCGGCAGCTTGCCCGAGCAGCAGCAGCCATGATGCAACGGCTCACCGGCATTTCGTCGATGGCCACCCGTGCGCTGCTGGCTGACCTGCTGGCGCACTACCCCGCGGCCGACGGCTGCAAGCCGCAGATGGCGTCGGCGGGTGGTGTGGATGCCGCCAAGCGGGTATTGGCCGGTGAAGCATTTGATCTGGTGGTGCTGGCCTCTGATGCCATCGAGCGCCTGATCGCTGCCGGCCGGGTGCTGCCGGGCAGCCGGGTGGACCTGGTGCATTCGGGCGTGGCGGTTGCCGTGCCTGCAGGTGCCGCGCTGCCCGACATCCGCACCGAGGCCGACTTGCGCCATGCGGTGCTGGCCGCCCGCAGCATCGGCACCTCCACCGGGCCGAGCGGCGTGCAGCTGGCCCAGTTGTTCGAGCGTTGGGGCATTGCGGCGCAAATCCAGGCGCGCACCGTGGTGGCGCCACCGGGTGTGCCGGTGGGCACGCTGGTGGCACGCGGCCAGGTCGAGCTCGGCTTCCAGCAACTCAGCGAACTGATCCACCAGCAAGGTATTGAGCTTCTTGGACCGTTGCCTGCGGCCGTCCAGATCAACACCACGTTTTCAGCCGGCGTGTGCAGCACCTCCAGCCAGCAGCAGGCGGCCCGGGCGCTGATCGAGTTTCTGGCCTCGCCGCAGACCAGCGAAGCCAAGCTGCGGTTTGGCATGACGCCGGCCTGAATGCCCGTCTGAACGCCCGCCTGAACGCCCGCCTGAACGTCCACCCGAACCGCTGCCAGGCCTGGCGCCCGGCCCACCCGACACCGCCAATTCCGACCGCCCGGAGACCCCGATGATCATTGATTGCCACGGCCACTACACCACCGCGCCCAAGGCGCTCGAAAACTGGCGCCACCAGCAAATTGCCGGCATCCAGGACCCGGCGCAGATGCCCAAGCCCGGCGACCTGCAGATCAGCGACGACGAGTTGCGCGAGTCCATAGCGAGCAACCAGTTGCGCCTGATGAAGGCGCGCGGCAGTGACCTGACCATCTTCAGCCCCCGGGCCAGCTTCATGGCCCACCACATCGGTGACTTTCAGGTCAGCAGCACCTGGGCGGCAATCTGCAACGAGCTGTGCTTCCGCGTGGCGCAACTCTTCCCCGACCACTTCATCCCCGCTGCGATGCTGCCGCAAAGCCCCGGCGTGGACCCGGCCACCTGCATCCCTGAGTTGGTGCGGTGCGTGGAGCAGTGGGGCAACGTCGGCATCAACCTCAACCCCGACCCGTCGGGTGGCCACTGGACCAGCCCACCGCTGTCAGACCGGGCCTGGTACCCGATCTACGAGAAGATGGTCGAGTACGACATCCCGGCCATGATCCATGTGAGTACCAGCTGCAACGCCTGCTTTCACACCACCGGTGCGCACTACCTCAACGCCGACACCACGGCCTTCATGCAGTGCCTGACCTCGGATTTGTTCAAGGACTTTCCGACCCTGCGCTTCATCATTCCGCACGGTGGCGGCGCGGTGCCCTACCACTGGGGGCGGTTTCGCGGTCTGGCGCAAGAGCTGAAAAAGCCGCTGCTCAAAGACCACCTGCTCAAGAACATCTTCTTCGACACCTGCGTCTACCACCAGCCCGGCATCGACCTGCTGACCCGGGTGATCCCGGTCGAGAACATCCTGTTTGCCAGCGAGATGATTGGCGCGGTGCGCGGCATCGACCCCGAAACCGGCCACCACTTCGACGACACCAGGCGCTACATCGAGGCCTCGACCCTGGTTGTCGGCGACGACCGCCACCTGATCTACGAGGGCAACGCGCGCCGGGTCTTCCCCCGGCTGGACGCTGCGCTCAAGGCCAAAGGACGCTGACCATGAGTTTGCCCACGAACTTGCCAACCAATTTGCCCATGAACCTGCCCATGAACCAGCTCGGCGTCGTCAAACGCAACATCGTGCGCGCTGACCGAGCAGCGGTCGAGAAGTTGTCGCGTTTTGGCGTGGCCACGGTGCATGAGGCGATGGGCCGGGTCGGCCTGATGAAGCCGTACATGCGGCCGATCTACACCGGCGCCCATGTCTGCGGCACGGCGGTGACGGTGCTGCTGCAGCCCGGCGACAACTGGATGATGCATGTCGCGGCCGAGCAGATTCAAACCGGCGATGTGGTGGTGGCAGCCTGCACCACCGACAACGCCGATGGGTTTTTTGGCGACCTGCTGGCCACCAGCTTCCGTGCCCGGGGCGCGCTGGGCCTGGTCATCGACGGCGGCGTGCGTGATGTCAAGGACCTGACCGAGATGGACTTTCCGGTGTTTTGCCGTGCGGTGCATGCCAAGGGCACGATCAAGGCCACGCTCGGCTCGGTCAACATCCCCGTGGTCTGTGCCGGCGCGGTGGTCAACCCCGGCGACGTGGTCATCGCCGACGCCGACGGCGTGGTCGTGGTGCCGGCCGCCATCGCCCAGCAGGTGGCCGACGCGGCCGAGGCCCGCGAGGCTTTCGAGGGCGAAAAGCGCGCCAAGCTGGCCGCCGGCGTGCTCGGTCTGGACATGTACAAGATGCGCGAACCGCTGGAAAAGGCCGGCCTCAGGTACATCGACTGAAGGCCCGCGCGCAGCGCCTGGCCAAGCAACGAGGATGGAGCCCGTGACTTCAACGACCGATTTTGTGAAAACCCCGGGTTGGCTGGACTGGTACGCCGGCCCGTCCAAGCCGCGGTTCCAGGTACCGGCCGGCAGCGTGGATGCGCACTGCCATGTTTTTGGGCCGGGCCAACAGTTTCCGTTTGCGCCCGAGCGCAAGTACACGCCGTGCGACGCCTCGAAGGCGCAACTTTTTGCGCTGCGCGACCACCTGGGATTTGCGCGCAATGTGGTGGTGCAGGCCACCTGCCACGGCGCTGACAACCGGGCGATGGTGGACGCGCTGCTGCACAGCGAGGGCAGGGCGCGTGGCGTGGCCACCGTCAAGCGCAGCATCTCGGACGCTGAATTGCAGGCCTTGCACGACGCGGGTGTGCGCGGCGTGCGCTTCAATTTTGTCAAACGCCTCGTGGACTTCACGCCGAGGGACGAATTGCTGGAGATCGCCCGGCGCATCCACCCGCTGGGCTGGCATGTGGTGATTTACTTCGAGGCGGTGGACCTGCCCGAGTTGTGGGATTTTTTCAGCGCCCTGCCCACCACGGTGGTGGTGGACCACATGGGCCGGCCAGACGTCAGCCTGCAGGCGGACGGCCCGCAATTTGCGCTCTTCGACAGGTTCATGCGCGAGCATCAGAATGTGTGGAGCAAGGTCAGCTGCCCCGAGCGGCTGTCTGTCACCGGACCCCCAGCGCTGGGCGGCGAGCAGCACGCCTACCCCGACGTGCTGCCGTTTGCCCGGCGCATCGTCGAGCAGTTTCCAGACCGGGTCTTGTGGGGCACCGACTGGCCGCATCCCAACCTCAAACACCACATGCCCGACGACGGCCTGCTGGTGGACTTCATCCCCCGCATTGCGGCGACACCTGACCTGCAGCAAAAACTGCTGGTCGACAACCCGATGCGGCTGTACTGGCCCGAAATATCGAAAGGCTGACCATGGCACTCGACAAACCCTACCTGGACGTGCCCGGCACGACCGTTTTTGACGCCGAACAATCGCGCAAGGGCTACCACCTGAACCAGTTCTGCATGTCGCTGATGAAGGCGGCCAACCGCGAGCGCTTCAAGGCCGATGAGCGGGCTTACCTGGACCAATGGCCCATGACTGAGGAACAAAAGCAGGGCGTTTTGACCCGCGATCTGAACCGCTGCATCGCCGCCGGCGGCAACATCTACTTCCTGGCCAAGATCGGCGCCACCGATGGCAAGAGCTTCCAGTACATGGCCGCCAGCATGACCGGCATGACGCAAGACGCCTACGCCGCGATGATGCTGGCCGGTGGCAGGTCGATCGAGGGCAATCGCCGGGTGGGCGAGCAAAAAATGGAGCAAAAGTAATGGCCCGCATCACTGCCAGCGTCTACACCTCCCACGTGCCCGCCATCGGCGCCGCACTCGACCTGGGCAAGAGCAACGAGCCCTACTGGCAGCCGGTGTTCAAGGGCTATGAGTATTCCAAACGGTGGCTGTTGGACAACCCGCCCGATGTGATCTTTCTGGTCTACAACGACCACGCCACCGCCTTCAGCCTGGAGATGATCCCGACCTTTGCGATCGGCACCGCAGCGTCGTACCAGCCCGCCGATGAAGGCTGGGGCCCGCGCCCGGTGCCGACAGTGATCGGCCAGCCCGAACTGGCCGCCCACATCGCCCAGTCCGTGATCCAGCAAGACTTCGACTTGACCATCGTCAACAAAATGGACGTGGACCACGGCCTGACCGTGCCGCTGAGCCTGATGTGCGGCCAGCCGACCGTCGACAACCCGGCCTGGCCCTGTCCGGTGATCCCGTTTGCGGTCAATGTGGTGCAGTACCCGGTGCCGTCGGGCCAACGCTGCTTCAGGCTGGGCCAGGCAATCCGCCGCGCGGTCGAGTCGTTTGATCAAGACCTGAAGGTGCAGATCTGGGGCACAGGCGGCATGAGCCACCAGTTGCAAGGTCAGCGCGCCGGCCTGATCAACCGCGAGTTCGACAACGCTTTTCTAGACCGCTTGATTGCCGATCCGGCGGGCTTGGCCGAATTGCCGCACATCGACTACGTGCGCGAGGCCGGCAGCGAGGGCATCGAACTGGTGATGTGGCTGATTGCCCGTGGCGCCATGGCCGACGTGGCCGGCGGTCCGGCGCCTGCCGTGAAGCACCGCTTCTACCATGTGCCCGCCAGCAACACGGCTGTCGGCCATTTGATCCTGGAGAACAACTGACATGACACGACCCCTCAAGGTCGCACTGGCCGGTGCCGGCGCCTTTGGCATCAAACACCTGGACGGCATCCGCAACATCGACGGTGTCGAGGTGGTGTCCCTGGTCAGCCGCGAGCTGGATAAAACCCGTGAAACGGCTGCGCGGTACGGTATCGCTCACGTCACCACCGACCTGGCCGACAGCCTGGCGCTGCTTGAGGTGGACGCGGTGATCCTGTGCACACCCACCCAGATGCACGCCGAGCAGAGCCTGGCCTGCCTGCGCGCGGGCAAGCATGTGCAAGTCGAGATTCCGCTGGCCGACACCCTGGCCGGCGCGCAGGCCGTGGTTGAGCTGGCCCGGCGCAGCGGCCTGGTGGCGATGTGTGGCCACACCAGGCGCTTCAACCCCAGCCACCAGTGGGTGCAGAACCGGGTCGCGACCGGTGAATTCAAGCTCCAGCAACTGGATGTGCAGACCTATTTTTTCAGGCGCAGCAACATCAACGCGCTGGGCCAGGCGCGCAGCTGGACCGACCACCTGCTGTGGCACCACGCCGCGCACACGGTGGATTTGTTTGCCTACCAGGCAGGTTCACCCATCACCCGGGCCAACGCCATCCAGGGGCCGATCCATCCGACGCTGGGTATCGCGATGGACATGAGCATCCAGTTGCAGGCCGCCAACGGCGCGATCTGTACGCTCTCGCTCAGCTTCAACAACGACGGTCCGTTGGGCACCTGTTTCCGTTACATCGGCGACAGCGGCACCTACCTGGCGCGCTACGACGACTTGTTCACCGGCAAGGACGAGAAGATTGACGTGTCCCGGGTGGCGGCGTCGATGAACGGCATCGAGTTGCAGGACCGCGAGTTTTTTGCCGCGATCCGCGAAGGGCGTGAACCCAACGCCAGCGTGGCCCAGGTGCTGCCGTGTTACCAGGTGCTGCACGGCTTGGAGCAGCAGCTCAACGCCGGCTGAGGCCAGGCTCGGCACCACTGTCCAGCACGGCCTGAACAACTCGGACCGGTTCAGGCTCCGGTCATCGGTTTGCACTGCACGGCGCTGAGTCCAGCCTGCAGCGCGCTACGCAAAAACCCCGTCAGCGGCAACGCGCTGGCGGGGTTTTTTACCTTGGCCTGGCGATCTGCCAGGCCTCTGCCCAGTCAGGGCTTGACGGTGGTCTCGGCGTCCGCTTCTTTGCAGGTCGGCGAGCAGACGAACTGCGCCTTGCCCAGCAATCGGCGTGACTTCAACAAGCTGCGCGGCCGATGCTTGCCGCACAGAAAACATGACATCGTTGCCGCACCAAACGCACCTGCAGCGGTAAACGGTGAACCCGGGGTTTTGCTGCGATAACGCAGGCCGTCGGAGTCAATGGAGGTCTTGGTGTCTGCTTTGGCCATGTGTAGGTGCGATGAGGCGTTGAAGTGGCAGCGCAGGGATCTGCACAACACTGCGGCTGAATACAGGATTCGGCCCAGCGATGTGTATTATGCCACACCTCTTGTATTTTACATAATATACATTGGCGCGCATTTCGAGCAATGCAAAGCAGGGTGATGATCAGCGCTGCCTGGCCACGCAGCCGCCAAAATCACCCCACCGCGTTGCGCAGGCCGCCGGGCCGAACCGCCCGGCATGTTGCCAGCCGCGCCCCACATCACCACTCCGCCGTGATCGGCCCCAAGAGTACGGGCGCTGCGGCAACCGGCTCGGCCAGGTTGATGGGCGGCTGAGCCGCAAAACTGGCGGCGTCTGGCGCCGGCTTGCACATCACCACCAGTTGCGCATGGCGCTTGGGCGGGTCCAGTACCTCGCTGGTGGCATCCATCCAACGCTGGAGTCGGCCCTCATCGCGCTCCCGGCGCGCGTCCAAGCCAGCCTGTCGCAGGATGTCTCCGCCTTGCGGACAAAGCCGCCGCGCTTCGCGTTGCAGCGGCGCCAAGTCAGCCCCCCGTAACTCATAGGCCGACACGTCCACCCGGCCTGTGGCCAGAGGACGAATGTCCACCAGGCTGCTGCAGGCGCCGAGCAGGCTGGCCAGGGCCAGCAAGCCGGTACGGCGCACCCCCAGCCGCTGCGGCTCAGACGCCATCCGAGTCATCGCTGGCTTCAGCCGCACTCTCACCAGTGTCTGCCTCGGCAGCGTCTTCAGCGATACAGCCCAACAGGGGTTTGTCCAGCGGTCGGCAAATCCGGCGCTGCAGGTGACCCAGGCGTTCGGAGCGCTCCATCTGGGCGATCACCGCCTGGGGGTCCAGCATCAAGGCAAACGGGTTGGTGTTGCGCGGCAAGGTCTGCATGGGGAGTCCTGTGGGGCCAGCCGGGCGGATTACCCGTGAATCCACTGTAGAACCGGACCCGCAAAATTTGAAGTCATCCCAACGACCTACCGCTTGTCAGGTTTTTTCTGACAGGCGCGTCGGCGCAGCCTTGAGCTGGTGTTGCGCCAAGCCACTCAGCGCGCCGCCTGCGCCAGCTTTTCAGCCAGTGCGTCCCGGCCGGCCTGGCGCGCAAAGTCGGCAGCGCTCAGATCCAGGTCGTTGCGCAGCCGGGCATTGGCGCCCTGCCTGAGCAACAGGACAACAGCGTCCTCCGGCCCGTAGCGTGCGGCCATCATCAGCGGCGTGCTGCCATTGGGCGAGCGAGCGTCCACCCGCGCGCCGTGCTCGAGCAGCCACTGCACCGCCTTGGGTTCGGGTCCGCTGGCGGCATAGTGCAAGGCGCTCCAGCCCGGCTGGGTCTTGGGCTCCAGACTGGCGCCGCGTGCACTCAGCCTTTGCAGCCATTCAATCTGGCCCTTCAGCGCGCTGATCATCAGGGCAGTCTCGCCCACACTGTTGGCCTGGTCGACGCGGGTGCCTCGGTAGTCCAACAACACGGCAGCCACCTTGAACGAGCCTTCGCGCAGGCTCAGGTAAAGCGGTGCCTGGCCCTTGTCATCGAGCGAGTTGGGATCAAAGCCGCGCTCCAGCATCTGGCTGACACTGCGCGCATCGTCGAAACTGACGGCCTTGAAGAAATCTTCGTAGACACCCGCCCAGCTGGATGAAAAACCAACCATCATCAACAGATACAGCGTATATCTAAAGCAACACTTGAACATTTTTGTCGCCTTTCAGCTTGAGGTTTCGAGGCTGGGCAGCTTGAAAAGCTGCTCAAAATTGCGGCTGGTGGCTTGCGCCACGTCAGCCAAGGGCAATGACTTGATCCGCGCCAGTTCTGCCGCCACCCAAGGCACCCAGGCCGGTGAGTTGGGGCGGCCCCGGTGCGGCACCGGTGCCAGGTAGGGGCTGTCGGTCTCGATCAAACAGCGGTCCAGCGGCACAAACTCGGCCACCGCGCGCAGCTCGGCAGCGGTCTTGAAGGTCAGGATGCCCGAGAACGAGATGAAAAATCCCATGTCCAGCGCAGCGCGGGCGACCTCGGCCGTCTCGGTAAAACAGTGGAAGACGCCCGTCAACGCCCCGCCAGCGGCAGCCTGGGCCTCGCGCAGCATCGCCGTGGTGTCGGCAGACGCGCTGCGGGTATGGATCACCAGCGGTTTGGCGACCTCGCGCGCCACAGCGATGTGCACCGCAAAACGCTCACGTTGCCAGGCCATGTCGGCCACGCTTCGGCCGTTCAGCCGAAAGTAGTCGAGGCCGGTTTCGCCCACCGCCACCACCCGGGGCAGCAGAGCCAGGGCCCGCAGGCGCTCGACATCGGGCTCTTCGATGCCCTCGCTGTCAGGATGTACCCCGGCCGAACACCAGAAGTTGTCATGGGCCATGGCCAGCCCGTGCACTACCGGAAACTCCTCCAGTGTGGTGCAAATCACCAGCGCGCGGTCAACCTGGGCGGCAGCCATGTCGGCCCGCACGGCGTCGATACGGCCGTGCAGTTCAGGAAAGCTCAAATGGCAGTGGGAGTCGACAAACATCGGTGAGGGCAATCGGTGCGAGCTTCAGGTCGGGCGCGGGCCTCGCCGGCCAGCCGGGTGGATGCCCGCGCTGCGGGCAACTCAAACGGTCTGGGTGGGCTTGTGCGAGGCAATCAGCGTGCCCAGCGCTTCTTCGATCCTGAGCTTGAGCAGCCGCGCCTTCTCGTCGCCCGGAAACCGCACACCCACACCTGCCGTGCGGCCACCCGAGGCATTGGCCGGCGTGATCCAGCCGACCCGGCCTGCCACCGGGTAGCGTTGGGCGTCGTCGGGCAAGGAGATCAGCAGGTAGATGTCCTCGTTCAAGCGGTACGTCCGGTTGGTGGGCACAAACAGCCCACCGTCGGTGAACAAGGGGATGTAAGCGGCGTACAGCGCGCCCTTTTCGCGGAACACCAGCTGGATCACGCTCGGCCGGGCAGATTGGGACACCAACGGCAAACCCGCATCGGCAGCCGCAGGGCCGGCGGGACTGCCGCTGGGGGCAGGGCCCGGGCTGGCGCCCTGCCCTGGGTTGCGGCTGGGCGTGGAGGAGGAGGCTTCGCTCATCGGCGCGAGTGTAGCGACGCGGGATCGGGCATGCGCCCACCCTGCCCCGGCCGTGGCCACACGACAGCGGCCTGGCTTACCAGCGACTCGATCAGCAGGCCAGCGTTCCAAGGGTGTTCGTCGTGCCGCGCGGCGCGCTGCAGTGCGCTTTGCCAAAGCCGCAGCGCGGCCGGGTCGGCCCCCACCGGCAGGTGCTGGGCCGCGAAAAACCGGGGCAAGCCACCGGCCGCCAGCACCTGGGCGTCGTGTGACAGGCGCAGCAGCCAGTCCACCACCCGCGGTACGGGCCGACCGACCAGCGACGACGCATCGCCCACCGCCACCCGGCGCGGCAGATCGGCCAGCAAGGCTGCGGTCACGCCTTCGCGGGCCCAGGCCAGGGCTTCGAGCGGGCTGCCGCCGGCCGCCTGCAGCAAGGCACCCGGATCGGCCACGCCTTGCGACTGCAGCCAGCCCAGCGCCACCGTTGTGGGTGGCAAATCCAGCCGCAGACGCTGGCAGCGGCTGCGCACGGTGGCCAGCAACTGCTCGGGGTCGGCGCTGGTCAGCAGCAGGCGCAGCCGGCCGGGCGGCTCCTCCAGGGTCTTGAGCAGCGCGTTGGCCGACGCGGTGTTGAGTGCGTCAGCCGGATGCAAGAGCAACACCTTGCCCCGGCCCCGGCCGCTGGTCTGCTGGGCCCAGGCGATGGCGTCGCGTATCTGGTCGACCTTGATCTCTCGGCTGGGTTTGGCCTCGCCCTTGGCGAGCTTGCTGTCCTCGTCATCAACCCAGGCCAGCGCCACCCGCAGTGTCTCGGGCAGCACCAGCAGCAAATCGGGATGAACTCGCGTGACGACCAGATGACAACTGCCACAGCGGCCGCAAGCGCGTTGCCGCTGCAGCGCAGACGGGTCTTCACACAGGGCCGTCTGGGCCAGCAGCAAGGCCAGCGCCAGGTGGCCGCCACCGGCCGGGCCGTGGATCAGCAAGGCATGGGCCTGGGCCAATGCGCCGGCCTGGGCCAGCGCGGCTGACAGCCAGGGCAAGGGCAGGCTGCCATCGGCGGCGACGCCAATCGGCATGCTGGGCAGGCTGTCTTTTGCCATGGGCTCAGCGCCCTGCCCATGGCACAGCAGGCGGCGCAGCCTGCAACAGCAGCCGCTGCACCGCCTGGCAGACCTGCAGCCAGACCGCTTCACGCGGCAGGTCGGCCTCGATGCGGACAAAACGCTGCGGCGCGGCGGCGGCGCGTTCGGCGTAACCGGCACGCACCCGCTCGAAAAAAGCCTGGTCTTCGCGTTCGAGCCGGTCGGCAGCACGGTCAGCCGCACGGCGCGCTGCGGCCACCGGGGCCGGCAAGTCGAACCAGAGCGTCAGCTCCGGTTGCAGCAGGTGCGGGCGGGCATCGGTGCCCACCCCACCGGGGCCAACCGGCAATGCCAGCGCACCCGGAGCGGCCTGCTGCACCCAGCACTCGAGCTGCGTCAGCACGGCGGGATCAAAGCCCCGGCCGGCGCCCTGGTAGGCAAAGGTGGCGTCGGTGAAACGGTCACACAACACCACCGCGCCCGCCGCCAGCGCTGGCGCGATCACGCAGCGCAGGTGGTCGCGCCGGCCGGCAAAAACCAGCAGGGCCTCGGTCAGCGGGTCCATCTCCTGCTGCAGGAACAGCTCGCGCAAGCGCTCCGCCAGGGGCGTGCCGCCGGGCTCGCGGGTCAGCAGCGGCTGACGGCCCTGGCTGCGCAGCCAGTCGGCCAGCGCCGTGATGTGAGACGACTTGCCGGCACCGTCAATGCCCTCGAAGCTGATGAACCGACCGGCAGCGGGCGCTGGGTGGGTGGCTGCGGTGGCACTCATGGCGGGTTGCGGGGGGACTTGGCCGGCGCTCGCGCAGCAGCAGCAGCAGCAGCAGCAGCAGCCGGGCCGGCGGCGACCGGCGCCACAGCAGACTGAGCGCCCGCCGGGGGTTTGGCACGCTGGAATTGATTCACCGCCCGATTGTGCGCGGCCAGGTCGTCGCTGAAAACGCTGCTGCCGTCGCCGCGCGCCACAAAGTACAGCGCTCGGGTCGCCTCGGGCTGCACCGCCGCGCGCAGCGAGGCCAGGCCGGGCATGGCGATGGGTGTCGGGGGCAGGCCGGTGCGGGTGTAGGTGTTGAACGGCGTGTCGCTCTGCAGGTCGCGCTTGCGCAGGTTGCCACCAAAGGGCTGACCGACGGCGTCGCTCAGGCCGTAGATCACGCTAGGGTCGGTTTGCAGCGGCATGCCGATGCGCAGCCGGTTGATGAACACCGCGGCGATCCGGCCCCGATCGCCGGGCAAGCCGGTTTCTTTCTCGATGATCGAGGCCAGCACCAGGGCTTGCTCGGGCGTCTTGATCGGCAAGCCGGGCGCGCGACCGGCCCAGACCTCGTCCAGACGCTGTCGCTGCATGGCCGCCGCACGCCGCAGCACGGTCAAGTCACTCACGCCCCGGCTGTAGAGGTAGGTATCGGGGTAAAAGCGGCCTTCGGGCGGCTGGCCGGGCAGGCCGATGGCGGCCATCAGCGCCGCGTCGTCCAGCCCGGCGCTGCCAGCTTTGAGTTGCGGCGCGCTGGCCAGCGCGGCCCGAAACTGGCGGAACGTCCAGCCCTCGATCAGCCGCACCCGCTCAAAGGCCTCGTCGCCCTCCACCAGCTTGGCCAGCAACATGCGCGGGCTGGTGCCCGGCTCCAGCGCGTAACTGCCGGCGCGGATGCGACGGGCCTGGCCACTCCAGCGGAACCATTGGTACAAGGCCTCGGGCTGGGTCAGCACGCCGGCCCGCACCCAGGCCCTGGCCACCTCGCGCGGCGCCGTACCCGGCTCGATAGACAGCTCGACCACCGGACTGGCCAGGTCCAAAGGCTGGTCCAGCCACCACCAGACGGCGGCCGCCGCACCGGCTGCGGTCATCACGGTCAACAACAAGAGGGTGCGCCAGACTTTCATTCGACCAGCGCGTGCGCCGGGCGCCCCGGCCTGGGGGCCAAGTGCCGGCACGCCGACGTAGACATGGGGGCGTGATGATAATCGTCACCATGAACCCGACAACCAGCCTCGACGGCGTGCTGCATTTGAGCGATTGGGGCCTGATCCGCGCCCAGGGCCCGGATGCAGCCAACTTTTTGCAAGGCCAACTGACCCAGGATGTGGCGCATCTGCCGCCCGACCAGGCCAGGCTGGCGGGTTTTTGCACGCCCAAAGGCCGCTTGATGGCCAGTTTTGTGGTGTGGCGCGCCAACCCGGCTAGCCAGCCAGACACCTTCTACCTGGCTTGCAGTGCCGACCTGTTGGCGCCCACGCTCAAGCGCCTGGCCATGTTCGTGATGCGCGCCAGGTGCAAGCTCAGCGACGCCTCGGCCGAGCTCAGGCTGTACGGCCTGGCCGGCGCATCCCCGCTCGTGGCGCTGGGTCTGCCGGCGTCGGCAGCAGCCTGGACCGTGCTGGACTTGGGTAAAGGCCAGGCGCTGGCCCTGCCAGACGTCGAGGGCCAGCCGCGGGGCCTGCTGGCCTGGCCGGCCGACGGTGAGGCGCCGGCCGCGCTGGCCAGCCTGCCGGTGCTGGCGCCGGTTGCCTGGGCTTGGCTGGAGGTGCGCAGCGGCGTGGCGCGCATCGTCATGGCCACATCGGAGCACTTTGTGCCGCAGATGGTCAACTTTGAGCTGGTGGGCGGCGTCAACTTTCAAAAAGGCTGCTACCCCGGGCAAGAAGTGGTGGCCCGCAGCCAGTACCGCGGCACGCTCAAACGCCGGGCGCTGGCGTTTGACTGCGCGGCCGACCTGGCGCCCGGGCAGGCGATTTTCCACACCGCAGACCCGGATCAGCCTGCTGGCGAGGTGGCGCTGGCCGCGCCCCGGCCCGGCGGTGGCAGCAGCGCGTTGGTCGAGGTCAAGCTGGCGGCGCTGGAGGGCGGCAGTCTGCACTTGGGCTCGGTCACCGGGCCGCTGCTGGTGCCGACCGCCCTGCCCTACAGCATCCCGACCGACCGGGCCTGATTGGCCCGCACCGATCGACCCAAACTGATAGCCCCGCGCTGGTGAACCTGAGGGGGCGGACCTGACATGACCCGCCGGCTCTACGTGTACTACCGGGTCGACGAAGCCTCGCTGGCACCGACCGTGGCGGCCGTTCAGGCGCTGCAAGCCGAACTGCAGGCCGATCACCCGGGTTTGCGTGTGGGCCTGCAGCGCCGGCCCGAGGTGCAGTTGGGGCTGGTCACGCTGATGGAAACCTATGCGGGCGCGGTGACGCCGGCCCTGTTGCAAGCGCTGGACGCGGCGGCGTCAGGCCTGCCGCAGCCCAGGCACAACGAGGTGTTCGACACCTTGAGCTGACTGCCCTGGGCGGCGATTCACACCCCGACCGGCCTGTCGAGCCACCCAAGCCTGGGCCGCTCAAGCTGGGCCCGTGGCTGCCGACAGCAGCAGGTGTAGACGGCGCGGTACCGTCGCTGTCACCCGAACAGGAACTTGCATGGAAACCCATCTGTCGCTGGATTTTGGGCAGCCCGACATCCTCGATCCGCTGCTGGCGTTGGACGCCGACGGCTTGGACAGGCTGGAATTTGGCGTGATCGGAATCGATGCCGATACTGTGGTGCGCGACTACAACGCCCTCGAATCTAAGCTGGCCGGCTTGTCGAGGGAGCGCGTTGTCGGCAACCCCTTGTTCACCGTGGTCGCCCCCTGCATGAACAACTTCATGGTCGCGCATCGCTTCGAGGAGGCCGCAGCCAGCGGCCAGCCGCTCGACCTGACGCTGGACTACGTGCTCACGCTGCGCATGCGCCCGGTCAAGGTCCAGCTGCGACTGCTGGCCAGCCCCGAGTCAGCGCGCCGCTTTGTGCTCGTCAACCGAAAGTCCTGAATGTCAGTCGAGGCTTGCAGCGATCTGGCGCAAGAGCTCGAAGCGCTGATCCAGTTTGTCTACATGGCCCCTGCCGGCCTGGTGCAGGCGCGCAGCGATGGCGAGATCATGATGATCAACCCGGTGGCGGCGCAGCTGTTGATGCCGCTGTCATCCGATGGTGACCTGTCGAATTTGTTCACTGCGCTGGCCGGCGTCGCCCCCGACCTGCGCTCGCGCCTGGCGGCGTTCGCCGCGCCGCAGGGCCTGGTCTGCGACGGCCTGCTGCTGCCCGTGCCCGGCGGTGCCAAGGGAGAGCGGCGGCTGTTCGCCTTCAGCCTGATCAAGCTCGATGCCAGCCGCCTCATGGCCATGCTGCAGGACGTCACTGTGCAAGCCCAGCGCGAACGGCTGTTACGCCAGCAGGAGGCCTGGTTGAATGCCATCCGCACCGGGGTGGCAGACTATGCGCTGATCAGTCTCGACGCCAGCGGCTGCGTTGCCGAGTGGAACGAGAGCATCGGCCGGGTCACCGGCCACGGCCGGAATGTGGTGGGCTGCTCGATGGCGGTGTTCTACCCGCCGGACGCGATCACGCCCGAGCGTGTGCTCGACCGCCTGCACGAGGCCGAGCACTGCGGCTGGAGCCTGGACGATGGCTGGCGCCAGCGCGCCGACGGCGCACGTTTCTGGGGCAGCGCGATGATCGCCCCGCAGCACACGCTGGCGGCCGACAAGCCGCTGGCCGCTGTGCTGGCGGCAGCGACCGATGTGGACGCTGCAGCCGAGCCCGGCTACTGCCTGATCGTGCGCGACATGACCGGTCAACACGGCGCTGCCGAAGCGGCGCGCCACGCTGCGGTCTGCGACCACCTGACCGGCATCGGCAACCGCCGCGCCTTTTTTGATGCGGCCGAGACCGAACTGGGCCGTTGGCGGCGCATGCCGCGCCCGCTCTCGCTGTTGCTGATCGACACCGACCACTTCAAGCGTGTCAACGACAGCCATGGCCATCCGGTCGGCGATGCGGTGCTGTGCCACATCGCCCGCCTGATGGTCGCCACCTTTCGAGAGATTGATGTGGTGGCCCGCATCGGCGGCGATGAGTTTGCGGTGTTGCTGCCCTCGGCCGACCTGGCCAGCGCGCAGCGCGCCGCCGAGCGCTTGCGCGCGGCACTCGACGGGCAACCGGTCGAGACCGACGCCGGCCCGGTGCGCTGCACGGTGAGCATCGGCATCGCGACCATGGACGAAGCCATCCCCGGCGTCGATGCGCTGCAAAAGCGCGCCGACCTCGCCTTGTACGAAGCCAAGCACCGCGGCCGCAACCGGGTCTGCGGACCCGAGTCGCTGCGGGCTCCAACGGCCTGAGCGTCATGTCTGCCGATGTCCCGCAAGCGGCCTACGAGTCGCTGATGCAGTTTCTCTACCGGGCCCCGATCGGCCTGGTGCAGACCAGCCTGGTCGGCTCGATCGAGATGATCAACCCGACCTCGGCGCAGCTGCTGATGCCGCTTTCGCGCGACGGCTCGCTGGACAACTTGTTTGACCTGATCGACAGCCTCGCACCGCAACTGCGTGGCCAGGCGCTGGCCTCGCAGCGTGAAGGCGACGTGATCTGCGACGCCCTGCGCCTGACGCCACCCGCTGCTGGCGGCGCTGCGGCGCAAACCCTGTCGATCAGCATCGCCAGGCTCGATGGCGGGCGGTTGATGGCGGTGCTCGACGACATCAGCCTGCAGGTGCGCCAGGAACAGCACCTGATCGAGCGGCGCCTGCGTGATGCCGCACTGACTGACGCCATGACCCGGCTGCCCAACCGGGTGGCATTGAGCGGGCCCATCGGTGATGCACTGCTGCGGCGTGCAGGAGGGTCCGGGCATCAGTTTGCGGTGCTCTACCTCAACTGCGACCGCTTCAGGCGGGTCAACGACCTGTTGGGCACCGCCGTTGGCGACGGCTTGCTCAGCGTGATGGCGGCGCGCCTGCAGGGCGTGCTGCGGGCCGGCGAGTCGATGGCAGCGCGGGTTGGCGGCGATGAGTTTGCGGTGCTGCTCGGCGACTTGGCCAGCAGCGACGACGCGCTGGCAATAGGCCGGCGCGTGATCGACACGCTCGGCCAGCCCTGCCAGGTGTCAGGCCATGCGCTGACCTGCAGTGTCAGCGGTGGCTTGTTGCTGGGCGACCTGGCCGAGGGCGATGTCGACGCGGTGTTGCACGATGCCAGCATCGCCATGGTCGAGGCCAAGCGCCTGGGCGGCGCCCGCCTGGTCGCCTTTGAGCCTGCGCTGCGCGAGCGCGCAGTGCAGCGCGGCCGCACCGAGGCCGATCTGCGCCTGGCGCTGGCCGAAGGGCAACTGTTTGTGGTCTACCAGCCGATCATCGCGCTGCGGGAGCCGGAGCTTGAGCGCCGCTGCGTGGGCGTTGAAGCGCTGGTGCGCTGGCGCCATCCGCAGCGCGGCATCGTGCCGCCGATCGAGTTCATCGGTGTGGCCGAAGAGTGCGGGCTGATCTGCGCGCTCGGCGACCATGTGCTCGCCACCGCCGTGCGCCAGCAGCAATGCTGGCGCGACGAACTGGGCCCGCTGGCGCCCGGCTGGACGGCCGTGAACCTGTCGCGCGCCCAACTCCAGCAGCCCGATTTTGTGGCCTCGGTGCAGGCGCTGCTGGCAGCCAGCGGGCTGCCGCCGCAGTGCCTCCAGCTCGAAGTCACCGAGAGCATGGCAGCGCAGGACGCGTCGGTGCAGGCAGTCCTGCAGCAGTTGAAGGCGCTGGGCGTGGTGCTCGCGCTCGACGACTTCGGCACGGGCTATTCATCGCTGGCCAGCCTGCACCAGTTTCCGGTCGACGTGGTCAAGATCGACCGCTCGTTCACCTCGCAGGTCGACACCAGCCAGCACCACCGCGTGCTGGTGCAAGCCACCGTGATGGTCGCTGCCAGCCTGGGCATGAGCACCGTCGTCGAAGGCGTGGAGACCGAGGCGCAGGCAGCTCTGGTGCGCCAGCTTGGCTGCGACAAGGGCCAGGGCTACCTGTACAGCCGACCGCTGGAAGCACAGGCCCTGAGCGCCTGGCTGCAGCCGGTGGCATCACCGGCCTGAACAACCAGGCCTTGCTCCGGCGGGGCGCTGACCGGGCCTGGGTCCCTGGTCAAAAGCGGTCGCCCTCGAGCCCGCGAGCCGCTGTGCCCGGGCTACAACACCCGCAGCATCGCCTGGTGCGGCATGCCCGCCTCCTCGAACGCCGGCCCTTGGGGCACAAAACCGGCCCGGCGGTAAAACGCTGCGGCCGAGGTCTGGGCATGCAGCAGCACCTCCCGGTCACCCCGTGCGCGGGCGGCCTGCAGCAGCGCGTCCAGCACGGCGCGGCCAACGCCGCTGCCACGCATCGGCGCCTGCACCGCCATGCGGCCGATCTTGGCTACACCCGGCACATGGTCCAGCAAGCGGCCGGTGGCCAGCGGCACACCCAAGCGGTTGTAGGCCACGGCGTGCAGGCAGACCGCATCGGCGGCGTCCCACTCCAGCTCGGCCGCAATCTTTTGCTCGGTGACAAACACCTGCTGGCGAAGGGCGCTGGCCTCGCGGCCAAGGCTGTCCCAGCTGTCGACCCGCACATCGACCATGGGCTGGCCGGCCTCGAACGCAGTGAGCACCTCGCGCATGTCGGGTGGCACCGGCAGCGAAGTCTGGCTGGCCGGGCTGGCAAAGACATACACCAGCTCGCCCGCCACCAGCAACTCGTCGCCGCGAAACACCGCGCAGGCCAGCACCATCGACGAGTTGCCGATGCGCGCGGTCTTGACGCCGACCTCGATCAGCTCGTCATAGCGCGCCGACGCGTGGTACTCCAGCGTGGCCTTGCGCACGTACAAGTCACCGCCCAGCGCGTCCATCGTGGCCTGGTAGGGCAAGGCCAGCGCACGCCAGTAGCCGGCCACGGCAGTGTCGAAGTACATCAGGTAGTGGCCGTTGAAGACAATCTTCTGCAGGTCCACTTCGGCCCAGCGCACCCGCAGGCGCTCGACGTGGCGGAAATCAGCGCGGTGGATCATGGTTTCAAGGTCTTCCAAGCGGGTTGCAGGGCAGCGGTGGCGGCCAGGTCATTCGGCTAGCAAGCATACTGCCGGCCGTGTTTCAACCCCAACCGGAGAGCCCGCATGGCCCGCATCCAGTACCTGACCCAGATCGAGATCGACCCCGGCGCGGTGCGCTGCCTGCCCGAAGAGTGCCAGCGCGTCGGCATGAAAAAGCCGCTGGTCGTCAGCGACGCGGGTGTGCGCGCCGCCGGCGTGCTGGACCTGGCGCTGGCCGCGCTGGGCGCCCTGCCTCATGCGGTGTTCGACGCCACGCCAAGCAACCCGACCGAGGCAGCGGTGCGCGCCGCGGTGGCGCTCTACCAGGCCCAGGGTTGCGACGGGCTGATCGCCGTGGGCGGCGGCTCCAGCATCGACCTGGCCAAGGGCGTGGCGATCCTGGCCACCCACCCCGGTACGCTCAAGACCTATGCCACCATCGAGGGCGGGAGCCCCAAGATCACCGAGGCCGTGGCGCCGCTGATCGCCGTGCCCACCACCGCCGGCACCGGCAGCGAGGTGGCGCGCGGCGCGATCGTGATCGTCGATGACGGCCGCAAGCTGGGTTTTCACAGCTGGTTTCTGATGCCCAAGGCCGCCATCCTCGACCCCGACCTGACCCTGGCATTGCCGCCCGGGCTGACCGCCGCCACCGGCATGGACGCGATCGCGCACTGCCTGGAGACCTTCATGGCACCCGCCGTCAACCCGCCGGCCGACGGCATTGCACTCGACGGCCTGGCGCGCGGCTGGGCCCACATCGAGCGTGCCACCCGCGACGGCCAGGACCGCGAAGCGCGCTGGAACATGATGAGCGCGAGCATGCAGGGCGCGATGGCGTTTCAAAAAGGCCTGGGCTGCGTGCATTCGCTCAGCCACAGCCTGGGCGGCGTCAACCCCCGCTTGCACCACGGCACGCTCAACGCGATGTTCTTGCCGGCGGTGGTGCTGTTCAACGCACCGGCCGAGGCCATGCAAAAAGAGCGGCGCCTGCAGCGCATGGCCCAGGCCATCGGCCTGCCCGGCTGCGACCCGCAAGGCCAGGCGCTGGCCGCTGCAATCCGGGCGCTGAACGCCCGCCTCGGCCTGCCATCGGGCTTGGCGGCCATGGGCGTCGCGTCCGACTTGTTCGAGCGGGTGATCGACGGCGCAATGGCCGACCACTGCCACAAGACCAACCCGCGCATCGCCACCCGGGACGAGTACCGGGCGATGCTGCAAGACTCGATGTGACCGGGCGGGTTGCGGCCCGTTGCATGCCATGACCAGCCGCAATGAGCCGCAAATTGACCGACAGCCGCTGCGGTCAGCCCTCCTCTGACGCAGCAACTGCAGCGCATCGGCCCCATCGGCAGCCTGTCGCATTGCGGGTCACCGCGTGGCCCATCGCCGTTATGGTGTGCTACATCAGCAACACACCGGCCGCCGCCGAGGCCCGACGATGCAGACCTGGGACCAAAACCTGCCGATTTACCAGCAACTGGCCGACCGCCTGGCCGCACGCTTGCTGGATGGCGAGCTGACCGAAGGCGAACCGATGCCCTCGGTGCGCGCGCTGGCCAGCCGCTACCTGCTCAACCCGCTGACCGTGACCCGGGCGCTGCAGGCGCTGGACGAGGACGGCCTGCTGGAAGCGCGACGTGGCGTCGGGATGTACGTTCGCCCCGGCGCCCGCGAGCGGCTTAAACAGGCCGCACGCGATAGATTTTTAGCCACCGAGTGGCCGCAACTGCGTGCTCGCCTGCGCCGCCTGGGCCTGGGCGCCGACGATCTGCACTGGGAGGCATGATGGACAGCTTGATTCAAGCCCGAGGCCTGGGCCTGCGCTTTGGCCGCAAGGTGGCGTTGGACGACCTGAGTTTTACCGTGCCCAAGGGCCGGGTGGTGGGCCTGCTGGGCCACAACGGCGCCGGCAAGACCACGCTGATGAAGGCCCTGGTGGGCCTGCTGCCGGCCGAGGGCGAGTTGTCGGTGCTGGGCCTGAACCCGCGCACCCAGCGCGTGCAACTGCTCGAATCCCTGGCCTACATCCCCGACGTGGCGATCCTGCCGCGCTGGGCGCGGGTTGAGCAGTTGATCCAGTTGATGGGTGGCCTGCACCCGAAGTTTTCAGCCGAGCGCGCCCGGGCGCTGCTGCGGCGCACCAGCGTGGGGCTCACCGACAAGGTGAAGGACCTGTCCAAGGGCATGGTGGTGCAGGTGCACCTGGCGCTGGTGGCGTCCATCGATGCCCGGCTGCTGATCCTCGATGAACCCACGCTGGGCCTGGACGTGCTGTCGCGCAAGGCCTTCTACGAGATGCTGATCGACGAGTGGTGTGACGGTGAGCGCAGCGTGTTGATCAGCACCCACCAGGTGGAAGAAATCGAGAGCCTGTTGTCGGACGTGCTGATGCTCAACGAGGGCAAGCTGATGCTGTCGCTGAGCCTGGAAGATATCGACCGCCGCTTTGTGGCGCTGGGCCACGATGCCGCCGCGGCCGATGCCATGGCTGCCGCCCACCCGCTGCTGCGCTACCGGGCGCAGGGAGGCAGTGCTGCGCTTTTCGACGGCGCACCGCCGCCCGAGGTGGCTGCGCTGGGCCAGCGCCTGCGGCCCAGCCTGGTCGACCTGTTCGTGGCCCTGACGCGCCGCCCCGAGATCAACCGCACCCAAGGCCTGTGAGGAGCCGCCACCATGAACAAGTTCATCACCTTGATGCAGCGCGAATGGCTGCAACACCGCATGGGCTGGCTGGTGCTGACAGCCCTGCCGCTGGCGCTGATGCTGGGCCTGAGTCTGTTCGATGGCAAAGGGCTGCACATTCAGGTTGACGGCGACGGGCAATCGCTGCCGCCGATGTCGCAGCTGCCGGTGCTGCTCCAAACCCTGGGCTGGACGTTCGGCACGGCGGCCATCACCTTCGTGCTGGCGTGCCTGTCGGTGCTGGCCCAGTTGCCGGGGCTGGCGCGGCGCGACATGCAGGATCGCTCGATCGAGTTCTGGCGCTCACTCCCCACCAGTGATGTGGAAAGTGTCGGCGCCACGGTGCTGACCCACCTGCTGGTATTGCCATGCCTGGCTGTGGGTGCGGCACTGCTGGGCGCGCAAGTGGTGGCGCTGGTGGCGGTGGCCACCACGCAGGGGCCGCTGGCCTGGCTGCAACAACCCTGGTGGCTGGTGTTGCCGGTGATCGCAGCAGTGTTTGCCCGGCTGGTGCTGGGCTTCACGCTGGCGGTGCTGTGGCTGTCGCCGATGCTGCTGTTGACGATGGCCGCCTCGGCCTGGCTCAAGCGCTGGGCGGTGCCGGTGGTGGTGGCAGCGTCGATTGCCGGCGTGCAACTGGTCGACCGCTACCTGCCGGTGCCGATGGTCAAGCCGGCCCTGGCGCGCATGGGCAACGAGGCGCTGAACGCCCTGCTGTCACCCCGCGCGCTGGAGGGGTTGCACTTCGAGGGCCCGGCCAGGTTGGCGCAGGCGCTGCCCGGCCTGCCCGGCTGGCTGTTGGCCGATGCTGGCCGCGTGCTGGGCCATGTGGTGTCACCGGCCTTCGTGTTGGCGCTGGCCGGGGGTGCGCTGGGGTTTGCACTGATGGTGTGGCGCCGGCGCCGCAGCGACTGATCTCGGTCGCTCCAAAAGCGCAGCGGCGCGGCCCTTGTGGGGCTGCGCCGCTTTGTCGTCCCGGGGCACGGCGGCCTGATCGGGCCGCTGTGTCACTGTTCGGATTTTCAGTCTAATCAGGCGTGCTTGGCGTCAAAGAACTGGTCGTTCTCGGTTGAGCCATGCAGCGCCGCAGTGGAGGCATTGGCTTCGATCGTGGTGGTGACCGCATCAAAGTAACCGGTGCCCACCTCGCGCTGGTGCTTGACGGCGGTGAAGCCCCGGTCGGCGGCGGCGAATTCTTTTTGCTGCAGCTCGACAAACGCCGTCATGTTGTTGCGGGCGTAGCCGTAGGCCAGGTCGAACATGCCGTAGTTCAGTGCGTGGAAGCCGGCCAGCGTGATGAACTGGAACTTGTAGCCCATGGCGCCGAGCTCGCGCTGGAACTTGGCAATCGTCGCGTCGTCGAGGTTCTTCTTCCAGTTGAAGCTGGGGCTGCAGTTGTAGGCCAGCAGCTTGCCCGGGAACTTGGCGTGGATCGCGTCGGCAAACTTCTTGGCAAACGCGAGATCGGGTGTGCCGGTCTCGCACCAGATCAGGTCAGCGTAGTCGGCGTAGGCCAGGCCGCGGCTGATGGCCTGGTCGATGCCGTTCTTGCTGCGGTAAAAGCCCTCGACGGTGCGCTCGCCGGTCAGGAAGGGCTTGTCGTTGTCGTCAACGTCCGTGGTCACCAGGTCGGCGGCCTCTGCATCGGTGCGGGCCAGCAAGATGGTGGGCACGCCCATCACGTCGGCGGCCAGGCGCGCGGCCACCAGCTTGCTCACCGCTTCACGCGTGGGCACCAGCACCTTGCCGCCCATGTGGCCGCACTTTTTGGCCGCAGCCAGCTGGTCTTCAAAGTGAACGCCGGCGGCGCCCGCTTCGATCATGGCCTTCATCAGCTCGAAGGCGTTGAGCACACCGCCAAAACCGGCTTCGGCATCGGCCACGATCGGCGCAAAGAAGTCGATGTCGTTTTTGCCTTCGGACCACTGGATCTGGTCGGCGCGGGCAAAGGTGGCGTTGATCTTCTTGACGACCTTGGGCACAGAGTCCACCGAGTACAGCGACTGGTCGGGGTACATCTCGCCGTTGCTGTTGGCATCACCGGCCACTTGCCAGCCCGACAAGTAGATCGCCTTCAGACCGGCCTTGACCTGCTGCATCGCCTGGTTGCCAGTGAGCGCGCCCAGCGAATTGACAAACGGCTCAGTGTTGATCAGGTTCCACAACTTGTCGGCGCCGCGCTTGGCCAGCGTGTGGTCAACCTGCAGGCTGCCGCGCAGGCGCACCACGTCGGTGGCGGTGTAGCCGCGCTTGATGCCCTTCCAGCGCGGGTTCTCAGCCCAGTCTTTTTCGATGGCGGCAATTTGCTGGTCGCGGGAGAGGGTGCTCATGAGGTGCTCCAAGAGGGTTTGACAAAACAACAGGATGAATCTGTGCCTCAAGCGTAGCTTGCCTCAGCGCGCAAGTTAACACTTATGTCTTATAGAAGACTAATTAGTCGACTCAATAAAATCAATGACTTAACCACAATATTTCATGATGCGGAATGATATTCAGGGTGGTGGAAATTTGTGCTGCAGTGCAACATGTTTGGATTTCGCATCATGAAATAGGGGTTTCCCCATGTGAAAGCGGTCTCGCGCCTTGGGCGGCAACAAAGCCCAGCGGATGACAGCGCCGCCGGCTTGATCCGGCGCAAGGTGTGGCGGGGCCAGCAGCGAACAATCAGGCTCGCCCTAGGTCCTGTTTGGAGGTAAAGCCCATGACCGTCCCCACACCGCCTGCCCCGACCGCAAGCCCGTCGGCGGCCCTGCCTGCCTCGGCTGCTGCCAGCACGCGCCGCGCCAATCGCCCTGCCCGCCCGGCGATGCCCGGCGCCACTGCGCTGCCGCCGCTGGACGCGCTGGACCGCACCCACCGCCAGATGGTCGAGGTGCTGGCCGACTTGACGCGGCTGATGGCGCACCTGCAAGAAAACGGCGTGGACGCCGCCGCTCGCCGCACGGCGACCGGGATCTGCAGCTTTTTTGCCGGCAATGCGCGCCAGCACCATGCTGACGAAGAAACGCTGGTGTTCCCGGCGCTGATCCGCACTGGCGACAAGCTGCTGATCCAGCACGTGCTGCGGCTGCAGCAAGACCACGGCTGGCTGGAGGAAGACTGGCTTGAGCTGTCGCCGCAGTTGCAGGCCGTGGCCCAGGGTTACAGCTGGTACGACATAGACACCCTGCGTGCCAGCGTGGCCGTTTTTACGACGCTCTACCAGGACCACATTGCGTTAGACCGCACTCGGCGAGAGCCGGCCTGCTTATGCCCAGGCGAGATTGATCTTTTTCTTCGAGGCTGCGCAGTCTCGGAGATAGAGGTTGATCAGGCTTTGATAGGGAATGCCCGTTTCGTCTGCGAGCGACTTGAAGTAGATCACTGCATCTTGGTCCAGGCGGATAGTCACGGGCTTTTTCAGCTGCGCAGCGTACGGGTTCTTGCGCGCTGCAGTGAAGTCATATTCCTTACGCATAAATCACCTTCGTGGGTACGAGTTGCGTTCGTGGCCTTCAGCCTTGCGTGCTGAGATGATGCGGATGACATGGCCTTCCGATCGGTAGCAGTGGCAAACCACCAGCAGTCTCAGGCTGCTGCTCAAGCCGAGCAGGACAAATCTGTTTTCTTCTTCGGAGTGGTCCGGGTCATCGATGAGCTTGGCGTTCTCGTCTGCAAAGACCGTCTGCGCATCCTCGAAGCTCACCCCGTGCTTGCGCAGGTTGGCCGCTGCCTTCTTGTGATCCCACTCGAATCTGAGCGTCAGGCAAGTGTACGCACTCTGTACATACACGGCAAGCCTGCTGGGGAAGTGCGTTTGTGCGGCCTAACGAGCCAGCGTGGCCGTTTTTGCGACGCTCTACCAGGACCACATCGCGCTCGAAGAGTCGCTGATCTACCCGGCCGCACGGCGCCAGTTTGCGGCCGATGCCGTCAACCAGCAAATGCGCCTGGCGGGCCAGGCGGGCGCAGCAGACGGCGCCATACGCTGAGGGCCTGGGCGACGCAGACCCTTGGCGCAGCCTGGACGACTGCCTGCAGTGGTGTCACCGCCAGATCAGCCAGCACGTGCGCAGCTGCGACGCGGCCAGGCGCGCAGCGCGCGTGATCGGCATCGGCGAGTAGGGTGCCTCCGCATTCACCGCCTCGGTGGCCGACTTCCACCCGTTCAAGTCCGGGCGTCAGTTCGGTGCCTGGCTGGGAATCGTGCCGCGCCAGAACTCTTCGGGCGACAAAGCCAGCCTCGGGCGCATCACCAAGCGCGGCGACACGTATCTGCGCACGCTGCTGATCCAGGGCGCAAAGTCCGCCGTGATGAACGTGGACAAGCGCGACGACCCGACCAGCCGCTGGCTCAAGCCACTCATCGACCGCGTGGGCTGGCAGAAAGCGGCCGTGGCCCTGGCCAACAAGAACGCACGCATCCTGTGGGCGGTGATGACGCGCGAGCAGGGCTTCGATGCGCAGCATGTCAGCGCCAAGCCGGCGGCCAAGCAAAAGCCGGCGCCAGCGGCGGCGCCAGCACCAGAACTGGCCGCAGCCTGAGCCGGCAGCCTTGGCTGGCACCGATCAACCGTATAACCCCCCACAACCCCTCCACCCGAATCCTCCCTCCCAGGACGTGCTCTCGAAGATGCATTGACAGGTCAGACCGGCAGTTGGTGAACTCGGCTAACCCGATGAGCGGCGATCAAGCCCAAACTCGGGAGCGAATGGAGCTCAACTGAGCGATTCACATCTGGGTCCGCACCGCAAGCGCATCACGCGCTCAGTGCAACAAGGCCGTCTTCAGAGAAGCAGTCTGTTCCTCGTTCATGCCCTTCTGCGCCGCCTGCTCTTGTCTCAACCGCAGTTCACCAACGGG
>JANYKR010000125.1 GCA_025358155.1 Betaproteobacteria bacterium | reverse complement strand
ACAGGTGAGCCCGGAATATCCGATCCACAACGTAGATGTGGTTGAGGGTGCGGACAGCCGTCTGGACTGGGGCCGCCGGCAGGGACGGCGAGACCGTTGCCAACACATCGAACAGCTCGCCGTTGGCCCACGACTTTTGGGCGAAGAGTGATTGCAGGACTGTTTTCGACATGGACATGACTCCGAAGTGATCGGCGCGCCTGGACCCGGCGGCACCGCGGATCTGCGCGGCTCCGGCTACAGAATGTAGCGCGACAGGTCCTCGTTGCGCGCCAACTCCCCCAGCTTGGCGTCCACCGCTGCGCCGTCGATGCGCACCGTCTCGCCGCCGCGGTTGGGCGCATCGAAACTCACCTCGTCCAGCAGCCGCTCCATCACCGTGGCCAGCCTGCGGGCGCCGATGTTCTCGGTGCGCTCGTTGACATCAAAGGCGATCTGCGCGAGCCGGCGGATGCCGTCGGCGGTGACCTCCAGCGTCACGCCCTCGGTGGCCAGCAGGGCCTGGTATTGCTTGATCAGGCTGGCGTGGGTGCTGACCAGGATGGCCTCGAAGTCGTCCACCGACAGTGCCTGCAACTCCACCCGGATCGGAAACCGGCCTTGCAGCTCGGGGATCAAATCGCTGGGCTTGGCCAGGTGGAAGGCACCCGAGGCGATGAACAGGATGTGGTCGGTCTTGACCAGGCCGTGTTTGGTGGTCACTGTCGTGCCCTCCACCAGCGGCAGCAGGTCGCGCTGCACGCCCTGGCGCGACACTTCGGGGCCGCCGCTGTCGTTGCGTGAGGTGACCTTGTCGATCTCGTCGATGAAGACGATGCCGTTGTTCTCGGCATTGGCCAGCGCCTGGGTCTTGATGTCGTCGTCGTTCACCAGCTTGGCGGCTTCTTCGTCGACCAACAGCTTGTGGGCCTCGCTGATCTTGAGCTTGCGGGTCTTCTTCTTGGGCGCGCCCATCTGCGAGAACATGCCCTTGAGCTGCTCGGCCATCTCCTCCATGCCGGGCGGGGCCATGATGTCCACCCCGGCTTGGGGCTCGGCCAGATCCAGCTCGATCTCCTTGTCGGCCAGCGCGCCCTCACGCAGGCGCTTGCGCATCACCTGGCGGGCGGTGCTCTCGGCGGCCGGCGGGCTGGCGCTGGCAGTTGGGGCAGCGCTGCCAAAGCCGATCTCCGGGCGGTTGTCTCGGGCATCGCGGGTATCGCGGGTCAGGGGCACCAGCACATCCAGGATGCGGTCCTCGGCGGCGTCTTCGGCGCGGGCGCGCTGGCGCTTTATCGCGACTTCGCGGGTCTGCTTGATGGCAATGTCGACCAGGTCGCGGATGATGCTGTCCACATCCTTGCCGACGTAGCCGACCTCGGTGAACTTGGTGGCCTCGACCTTGATGAAGGGCGCGTCGGCCAGCCGGGCCAGGCGGCGCGCGATCTCGGTCTTGCCCACGCCGGTCGGGCCGATCATCAGGATGTTCTTGGGCGTGATCTCGGTGCGCAGCGCGTCGGGCACCTGCTGGCGCCGCCAGCGGTTGCGCAGCGCGATCGCGACCGCGCGCTTGGCGTCGCGCTGGCCGACGATGTGCTTGTCCAGCTCGGACACGATCTCTTGCGGGGTCATGCTCATACGGTCTCCCAAACGCTTTGAGTCGCCCCGCCGAGGGCGGCCAAGCGCCTGCGGAGCGGCCGGGCGGCGCTCATTCCAGCACCTCGATGGTGTGGCTCTGGTTGGTGTAGATGCACAGGTCGCCCGCGATCACCAGCGATTGCTTGACGATCTCGGCAGCACTCAGCGCGCTGTGCGCCAGCAGGGCCCGCGCAGCGGCCTGGGCGTAGGCACCGCCCGAGCCGATCGAGACGATGCCCAGCTCGGGCTCGAGCACATCGCCGTTGCCGGTGATGATCAGGCTGGTCTCGCGGTCGGCCACGGCCAGCATGGCCTCGAGCCGGCGCAACACGCGGTCGGTGCGCCAGTCCTTGGTCAGCTCGATGGCGGCGCGGGCCAGGTGGCCCTGGTGCTTTTCCAGCTTGGCCTCGAAGCGCTCGAACAGCGTGAAGGCGTCTGCGGTGGCGCCGGCAAAACCGGCCAGCACGGTGTCGCGGTGCAGCTTGCGCACCTTCTTGGCGCCGGCCTTGATGATGATGTTGCCCAGCGTGACCTGGCCGTCGCCGCCCAGCGCGACTTGCCAGCCTTGCGGGGTTTGGCGGCGCACGCTGAGGATGGTGGTGCCGTGGAAGGGTTCCATGGGGGTCGTCCGGGTCGTGAGGGTGGGTGGGGCGCCGGCGGGCGGGTCGGCTGTTGGGGCTTGCAGAATGCCGCACCGGCGGACCACCCGGCGGCCTGCCGGACGCTGCGCTCAGTCGCGCGGCACCTGCACCCGGGCATGCTCGTTGATGCCCATCGCGCCGAAGAACAGCGCCACCAGCCGGTGCGTCTCGGCAAAGGTGACGGTGCGGTTTTCGGTGCGCTTGGCCAGCACCCAGTTCAGCAGGTCACCAGCGGCAATGAAATCGACCCGGATCAGGCGGGCGCACGAGACCTGCACCAAGCTCGCCTTGCCCAGCTTGCGGTCGAGTTGCTGCAGGATGGCGCTGATGTCGCCGGCCAGCTGACCCGACAGGTCCACCGTCGTGCCCGCCTGCGCAGCATGGCCATCGTCCAGGCCCGACTCCATGAAACTCGACACCTCGCCGATGATCGACAGCGGTGGGGTGGTGGTGGAGTTGTTGGCGTTGCTGGCGCGCACCTGGCAACGGGCGCGCTCCCAGGAGGGTGGCGAGACCTCGTAGGTCACGCAGTAATCGATCGCGGCTTCGTCAAACTGGTCAGGGCGGTTGGCCAGGCGCAGCGCCTCCAGCCGGGCCATCCAGAAGGCCGGGTCGGCGTCACGCACGCCCGTGGGCGCGGCCTCTTGCAGTGTGCCCAACAGGCGTTCAGCCGACAGCCAGCGCATGTCGATGGCCTGCGGCGCCCACTGGCGAAACAGCAATTGCAGTTGCGCAGCGGCCTCAACCTCCACCCTCTGCAGCGCCGACCAGTCCAGCACCCAGGGCAACGGCAGTTGCAGCGTGGCCGAACGCAGCCGGGCAACCGACTCGACATCCAGCAGCGCCGGGCTGATCCAGCCCACGTCGCCCTTGACGCCTCGGGTGTCGGGCCGGTCATCGGCGGCGGCATCGGCCACCCGCTTGGGCAGCGAGTACCACTGCGGCGACGAGCGGCCAAACAAATGGGCGTAGTCCAGCGACAGCGACTCGAACCGGGCTTGCTGGCCGGTGGCGCGGTACAGGTCAAACAGCACGTACCAGGTCTCGGCGTGGCGATGCCGCGCCGCGTTGGCCTTGACCAGGGCCGTCAAGGCCTGCTCGCAGTGGTTGAAGTCGGCGTTGGCAAAGGCGATCACCGCCTCGTCCAACTCGGGGTCGTGCACCAGTTCGTTGACCTCGACCGCAAACCGGCTGTTGGCATCAAAACTCAAGTCCACCTGCGGCAGGCCGGCGGCCGGCGCGGCCGTGATGGCGGCGGTGCTCGCGGCGGTGGCTGATCGGCCGGGTGCCGCAGCCATGCCGGTTTGGCCCGACAAGCCCGCACCCGACACCACACCTTGCGAACCCCGGGCTTGGGCATCAGGCTGCATGGCCGGTCGGGGAGCAGCGCCCGGATTGGCCGGGCGGGCACCCAGCGGCTCCCTGCTGCCGGCCATCGTCACCGGCGCGGCGCTGGGCGATGGCAGCGGGTAGTCCAGGTCCTGCAGCGAGGGCAGGTGGTCCAGCGACGGGTGCGGCGCGCCTGCCCGGGCCGGCGCGGGTGGCGGCGAGGCGCGGCCGGGGTCGAAGGACACCGGCTCGGTGGCGGCGTTGTAGAAGTCGGTCGGCCGCTGCGCTTGTGGCGGCAGCGGGCGCGGCGCGGCGGCGGCGGGCCGGCGTTGCACGCTGTCGCGCCGGCCGCCATCGCCCACCATTTGTTGCTCGATCTCGTCGATCTTGGCCTTGACACCCACGTCGGACCGGGCGGCCACGCTGTTTTCGGTCTGCCGCGCTTCGGAATCGTCCACCTTGGACGAGCCGCCCAGCACAGCCAGTTGCTCGGGCGACAAGCCATCGCGGCGCAACCGACGCAGCGTGTCGAACTCGCGCTTGCGCACAAAGTCATTGCGCCGCTTGCGCTCGATCATCGCTTTGAGCTCGGAGCGCTCGACCTCTTGCGTCTCGTTCGGGCGGGTGGCGGCCACCTCCGACCAGTCAGTGGCCGGGTAGGCCACAAAGCGCACCACCTTGCGAAAAAAGCTCTCGCCTTCGCGGGGATCCTTGGGATCAGCCATGACGGTCAGGCGGGCAGGCGGGCACCAGAGTGGCTTTCAGGCAGGCGGGCTTGGGTGAACCGGTGACTGTGCCCAGTCTCAGTCGCCGAACATCTTCTGCTTCATCTCGCGGCGCTGCTGCGCTTCGAGTGACAAGGTGGCAGTGGGCCGTGCCAACAAGCGGCCCAGGCCTATCGGCTCGCCGGTCTCGTCGCAAAACCCGTAGTCGTTGGCTTCGATCCGACCCAGCGACTGGATGATCTTCTTGAGCAGCTTGCGCTCGCGGTCGCGGGTGCGCAGCTCCAGCGCGTGCTCTTCTTCGATCGTGGCGCGGTCGGCCGGATCGGGCACGATCGAGGTGTCTTCGCGCAGGTGCTCGGTAGTCTCGCCCGCATTGCTCAGCAGGTCGTCCTTGAGGCCTTGCAAACGCACCCGAAAGAATTCGCGTTGCTTGTCGTTCATGTACTCGTCGTCAGGCATGGCCTGCAACTCGGCTTCGGTCAGGTCGCGGCCGGCCTTGGTCTTCCAGGCATTGACGAGTTTGGGGTCGGCCTTGTGGGCTGTCTTGACGATGTCGGCCAACTCCGGGTAGCCGCGCGCCGGTGGCTTGGGCGGCGCAAAACGCTCGGAGAAGCGGTTCACGGCGGGCTCGGGCACCGGGTTTGAGTTGGCCGAAGCCGTGCCCGCTTTGATGATCGCCGTGGACTTGCCGCCCACCTTGGTGCCGGGCTTGGGCGGCGGTGTGCTCGGCAAGGCCAGCGCTGCCGCTCTCTGGGCGGCAGTGGCCTTGCTGTCTGCCGCAGTCTTGGTCGGTGTCTTGCTCACTTCGGGGCTCCTCGCGGTGGCGTTGTACCTGTTCTCCGCCACGGCCTGTGAATCCGCCGCGTCGATCAAGGCGCGGGATTGTAGCCACGCCCGAAGGCGCGCCGCCCAGCCTCAGACGAGGCAGCCCTCCAGGCCTTGCATCAGGATGTCTTTGGGCAGGTCGATGCCGATAAACACCATCTTGCTCTGCTTTTTTTCATTGGGCAGCCACTTCGGGCCCATATCGCTGCCCATCAGCTGGTGCACGCCCTGGAAGATCACCTTGCGATCGGCGCCTTTCATGTAGAGCACGCCCTTGTAGCGCAGCATCTTGGGTCCGTAGACCTGCACGATCGAGCCGAGAAAGTCCTCCAGCCTGGCGGCGTTGAAGGGCTTGTCAGCCTTGAAGACAAACGACTTGACGTCGTCATCGTGGGCATGGTGGTGGGGATGGTCGCAGGCTTCGTCCGGCCCATGGTCATGGCCTTCATGGCCGTCATGGCCTTTGTGACCGTGACCGTGACCTTGGTGGCCGTGACCATGGTCGTCGGCGTTGAGAAAATCAGGGTCGATCTCCAGCTTGGCGTTGAGGTTGAAGCCGCGCAGGTCAAACACGCTGGCAATCGGCACCTCGCCAAAATGCACTTGTTGCATCGGCGCACGCGGGTTCATGTGCTTGAGCCGGTGCACCAGGGCTTTGACATCTTCCTCGCTGACCAGGTCGGCCTTGCTGATGAAGATCTGGTCGGCAAAGCCGACCTGGCAGCGCGCCTCTTGACGGGTGTCGAGCTGGCCCTCGGCATGCTTGGCGTCCACCAGGGTCAGGATCGAGTCGAGCAGGTAGCTCTCGGCGATCTCGTCGTCCATGAAAAACGTCTGCGCCACCGGACCGGGGTCGGCCAGGCCGGTGGTCTCGATCACGACGCGGTCAAAGTCGAGCTCGCCCCGGCGGCGCTTGGCGGCCAGGTCAGACAGCGTGGTGCGCAAGTCCTCGCGGATCGAGCAGCAGACGCAGCCGTTGTTCATCTGGATGATCTGCTCTTTGGTGTCGGCCACCAGGATCTCGTTGTCGATGTTCTCCTCGCCGAACTCGTTTTCGATCACCGCGATCTTCTGGCCATGCTGCTCGCTGAGTACACGCTTGAGCAGGGTGGTCTTGCCCGAGCCCAGAAAGCCGGTGAGGATGGTGGCGGGGATGAGGCCTGTCGACATGGCGGGTCCGATGCGATGGGGGTGGGTGAGACGGCGCGAAACGCGTCGCCAGGATATGGGGTCAGGACCAGAGGGTTCAAGCCCGGGATTCTTCGGGTATTCTCCCGCACCGCCACCACTGACACCCGCTGTGTCCGAACCCCCTTCGAGTCGGCCGTCGCCCCGTGCGTCGGCCACCCCTGTTGACCGGCGTGGCCTGTTCGAGCGCCTGGTCGAGTTTTTGTCCCCCGGCCCCGACTCCACCCGCGAGCTGCTGGCCACCCTGGCCGACGCTGAGCAACGCGCGTTGATCGCACCCGAGAGCCGGATGATGCTCGAAGGCGTGCTGCGCATGGCCGAAATGAGCGCTGGCGATGTGATGGTGGCGGCGCCGCGCATGGACCTGCTCGACATCGACGCGCCCTACGACGAGTTGCTGCACCGGGTGATAGCGACCGCGCATTCGCGGTTTCCGGTTTACGAGGGCCAGCGCGAAAACGTCATCGGCATCTTGATGGCCAAGGACTTGCTCAAGCTGCAGCGCTCGCCCGACCTGAGCCTGCGCACCCTGCTGCGGCCAGCGGTGTTTGTGCCCGAGAGCAAGAACTTGAACGAGTTGCTGCGCGACTTTCGCTCCAACCACAACCACCTGGCGATGGTGATCGACGAGTTTGGCCGCACCGCCGGGCTGCTGACGATCGAGGATGTGCTCGAAGAGATCGTCGGCGAGATCGAGGACGAGTTCGATTCCGAAGCCACCGCCGCCGAAAACGGCATCTACACCCTGGCCGATGGCAGCCACCGGGTTGCGGGTGATACCGACATCGCGGTCGTCAACGACAGCTTTGGCACCTCGCTGCCTCTGGACAACTTCGACACCATCGGCGGCTTGATCGCGCACGAGCTGGGCCGTGTGCCCAAGCGCGGCGAGTCGGCGGTGGCCGGCGGGCTGACCTTTCAGGTGATGCTGACCCGGGGCGGCGCGGTCCGCTGGTTCAAGGTGGCGCGCCAGCAGTCAGCCGCAGTGCCGGGCGCGCGCGCTTGACGGGCGCGGCCTTGCAGCAGCCCGGTCCGCCGCTCGCAGCCGCGCCGCTGCCGGACCAGCCGGCCCTGCGCGGCTTGCTGCCGCCGACGCCGCTCCAGCTGGCCCCGGCACTGGTGTTGACCGCGGCGGCGGGTGCGCTGCAAACCCTGGCTTTTGTGCACACCGCCGCCTGGCCGCTGCCGCTGTTGGCGATAGCCCTGCTGGCGGCGCAGGTGGGCCGGGCCACGCCGCGGCAGGCGGCGGCGCTGGGCTGGGCCTTTGGCTGCGGCTGGCTGGGCGCGGGCACCTGGTGGTTGTTCATCAGCCTGCACCGCTACGGCGGACTGCCGGCGCTGCTGGCGGTAACGGCGGTAGCGTTGCTGAGTGCGCTGCTGTCGATCTACCTGGCGCTGGGCATGGCCTGGGTGGCGCGCCAGCGCAGCGGCAAGCTCTGGGCCGACGCCGCCCGGTTTGCAGCGGCCTGGTTGGCGGCCGAGCTGGCGCGGGGCGTGATTTTCACCGGCTTTCCGTGGTTGGCCACGGGCTACAGCCAGGTCGACGGGCCGCTGGCGGTGCTGGCGCCCTGGCTGGGGGTGTACGCGCTGGGCGCGCTGGTGGCCGGGCTGGCGGCGGGCCTGGGGCTGGCAGCGCAGTCGGCGCTCTGGCCTGCAGCGCCCGGCAGCATCGGCCAAAGCGCCCGCCGGCCACTGCGCTCTGCCGGGCTGGCGCTGGCGGTGGTGTTGACCTCACTGGCGCTGCCGGCGGCCTGGGGCGTTTGGCGAGGTGCACCCCAGTTCACCCAGCCCAGCGGCAGCCTGCGGGTGGCCTTGTTGCAGACCAACGTGTCGCAGGACGAGAAATTTGCGGTCGAGCACATGCCTGCCAGCCTGGCGTGGGTGGCCACGCAGCTGCTGGCGGCGCAGGCCGACCTGGTGGTGGCGCCCGAGACGGCCGTGCCGATGCTGCCCGATCAGTTGAACGAGCTGGCGCCGGGCTACTGGGACGCGCTGCAACAGCACTTTGGCCAGCCCGGTGGGCCCGTGGCCCTGGTGGGCGTGCCACTGGGCAGCTATGAGCAGGGTTACAGCAACTCGGTGGTCGGCCTGTCCGCCAACAGCGCCGCCAACAGCGCCGCCAACAGTGCCGCCAACAGCGCCGCCAACAGCGCCGCCGCCGCCTACCGCTACGACAAATCCCATCTGGTGCCGTTTGGCGAGTTCATCCCCACCGGCTTTCACTGGTTCACCGAGCTGATGAATATCCCGCTGGGTGACTTCAACCGGGGCCCGCTCAATGCGCCGTCGTTTGCCGTGCGCGGCGAACGGGTGGCGCCCAACATCTGCTACGAAGACTTGTTTGGCGAGGAACTGGCGCTGCGCTTTGCCGATCCCGCCCGTGCGCCCACCGTCCTGGCTAACGTCAGCAACATCGGCTGGTTTGGCGACACGATTGCGGTGCCGCAGCATTTGCAGATCTCACGGTTTCGCACACTGGAGTTGCAGCGGCCGATGCTGCGCGCCACCAACACCGGCGCCACCGCCGTGATCGACCACCTCGGCGTGGTCACCGCCGCGCTTGCACCGTTCACCCGCGGGGTGCTGCTTGCCACGGTGCAAGGCCGCAGCGGCCTGACGCCCTTTGCACGCTGGTCGGCGGCGGTCGGGCTGTGGCCGCTGTGGGCGTTGGCGGCGTTAGGCCTGGCTTGGCCCCGGCAGGGGCCGCGACGCAGCCGCTTGCCCCGCTAAACTCAAGCCTCCTTTTCGCCCAGACGCACTCGACGCTGGTGTGCGGTCGGTGCCCGCCCGCCGCAGCCTTGACCTCGGGCTCACGCCATGCTCACCTTCCAGCAACTGATCCTTCGCCTGCAAGACTACTGGGCCCAACAGGGCTGCGCGTTGCTGCAGCCCTACGACATGGAGGTGGGCGCCGGCACCAGCCACACCGCCACCTTCTTGCGTGCACTCGGCCCCGAGCCCTGGAAGGCGGCCTACGTGCAGCCCAGCCGCCGGCCCAAGGACGGCCGCTACGGCAACAACCCGAACCGGCTGCAGCACTACTACCAGTACCAGGTGGTGCTCAAGCCCGCACCGGCCAACATCCTGGAGCTGTACCTGGGCTCGTTGACTGCCGTCGGCTTTGATCTCAAGGCCAACGACATCCGCTTTGTCGAGGACGACTGGGAGAACCCGACGCTCGGCTGCTGGGGCCTGGGCTGGGAGGTCTGGCTCAACGGCATGGAGGTGACCCAGTTCACCTACTTCCAGCAGGTCGGCGGCATCGACTGCAAGCCGATCACCGGCGAGATCACCTACGGCCTGGAGCGGCTGGCGATGTATTTGCAGGGTGTGGACAACGTCTACGACCTGGTCTACACAGAGAACCTGAAATACGGCGACGTGTTCCACCAGAACGAGGTGGAGCAAAGCACCTACAACTTCGAGCACAGCGATGTCGATTTCCTGTTGCAGGCCTTTGCCGCACATGAGCGCCAGAGCCAGCACCTGATGGGCCAGCACCTGGCGCTGCCAGCCTACGAGCAACTGCTCAAGGCCGGTCACAGCTTCAACCTGCTCGATGCCCGGGGGGCGATCAGCGTGACCGAGCGCGCCGCCTACATCGGCCGCATCCGCAACCTGGCCCGCGCCGTGGCGCAGAGCTACTGGGACAGCCGGGCCCGGCTTGGCTTTCCGATGGCGCCGCGTGACTGGGCCGAAGAGGTGCTGGCGCAAACCGCCGCTGCCGCCGCCAAGAAGGCTGCCTGAACCATGAACGCATCCACGCGCAACCTGCTGGTTGAACTGTTTGTCGAAGAGCTGCCACCCAAGGTGCTCAAGAAGCTGGGCGAAGCCTTTGCGGTCAACCTGGCCGCATCGCTCAAGGCCCAAGGCCTGGCGCCGCACGATGCGGTGGTGACACCGTTTGCCTCGCCGCGCCGGCTGGCCGCGTTTGTCACCGGCGTGGCCGCCCAGGCCACTGACCGCAGCCTGCAGCAAAAGCTGATGCCGGTGGCTGTGGCGCTGGACGCCGCCGGCCAGGCCACGCCCGCCCTGCTCAAGAAGCTGGCGGCGCTGGGCGCCGGACCCGAGGTGGTGCCCCAGCTCAAGCGGGCGCAAGACGGCAAGGCCGAGTCGCTGTTTCTAGACAGCCTGGTGGCCGGTGCCACGCTGGCCGAGGGCTTGCAAAAGGCGCTGGCCGAGACCCTGGCCAAGCTGCCGATCCCCAAGGTGATGAGCTACCAGCTCGAAGCCGGTGCGGCCGGTGCTACCGGTGCGGCCGGTGCGACCGGCGAGGTGCGCCCGGGCTGGACCACCGTTCACTTCGTGCGGCCGGCGCACGGCCTGGTGGCCTTGCATGGCAGCGACGTGGTGCCGGTCTCGGTACTGGGCCTGAAAGCCGGCCGCAGCACCCAGGGCCACCGCTTTGAGGCAGCACTGAACCCGGTGGTCCTGACCGATGCAGACCAGTACGCCGCCCAGCTCGCCGAGCAAGGCGCAGTGATCGCGAGCTTTGCCGAACGCAGGGCCGAGATTGCACGCCAACTCAACGCGGTAGCGGCCCGCGCCGACACCGCTGGCGCGGGCCTGCGGCCGATCGACGACGACGCCCTGCTCGACGAGGTGACCGCCCTGGTCGAGCGGCCCAACGTGCTGCTGTGCCAATTTGAGCCGGCGTTCTTGGCCGTGCCGCCCGAATGCCTGATCCTGACGATGAAGGCCAATCAAAAATACTTTCCGCTGCTGAGCGCGGCGGGCCAGCTGACGCACCAGTTCCTGGTCGTCAGCAACATCAGCCCGGTCGATGCCAGCGCGGTGGTCGGCGGCAATGAGCGGGTGGTGCGGCCGCGCCTGGCCGACGCCAAGTTCTTCTTCGACCAGGACCGCAAAAAGCGCCTGGTGGACCGGGTGGCCGGGCTGTCCAAGGTGGTCTACCACAACAAGCTGGGCAGCCAGGGTGAGCGCATGCAGCGGGTGCGCAAGATTGCCCATGCCATCGGCCAGCAGCTGGGTGGACAAACGGGCGGACCCGCGCTGGCGGCCCAGGCCGACATTGCCGCGATGCTGGCCAAGGCCGACCTGTTGACCGACATGGTGGGGGAGTTTCCCGAGCTGCAGGGCACCATGGGCGGCTACTACGCCCGCCACGACGGCGAGCCCGAGGCGATTGCGCTGGCGATCGAAGACCACTACAAACCCCGTTTCGCCGGCGATGCCTTGCCGCGCAACACCGTCGGTCTGGTGGTGGCGCTGGCCGACAAGCTCGAAACCCTGGCCGGGCTGTTTGGCATCGGCGCCGTGCCTACCGGCGACAAAGACCCGTTTGCGCTGCGCCGTCACGCCTTGGGCGTGGTCCGCATGCTGGTCGAGGGGGCGCTGCCGCTCGCCGTCCACCGGCTGGTGGGCGATGCGTTTGCGGCCTTTCCGGAGGGCCACGGCCAGGCCCAAGCCGAGGTGGGCTATTTCCTGCGCGAGCGTCTGTCGGGCTGGCTGCGCGAGCAGGGCTACTCGGCGCAAGAGGTGGACGCGGTGGTCGAGTGCCACCCCGAGCACTGGGCCGAGATCCCGAAGCGCCTGGCGGCGGTGCGCGCCTTTGCCGCCTTGCCCGAGGCCGCGTCGCTGGCTGCGGCCAACAAGCGGGTGGGCAACATCCTTAAAAAGTCCGAGGGCGCGGGCGGCGGCAGGGTCAACACAGCGCTGCTGGTCGAGCCGGCTGAGCTCGGGCTGCATGCCGCACTGGCGCAAATCGCGCCGCGAGCCGATGCCGCTTTTGCCACCGGCGACTACACCGCCTCGCTGCAACTGCTGGCCGGCCTGAAAGCGCCGGTGGACGCATTTTTCGACGGCGTGATGGTCAATGCCGACGATGCAGCGCTGCGGGCCAACCGGCTGGCGCTGCTGGGCACGCTGCAGGCTTCGATGAACCGGGTGGCCGATCTGGCCCGCCTGGCGGGATAACGGAGGCAGCGCATGCAACCTGTCGTCAAACTCGTGATTCTGGGCCGCGACGGCATCCTCAACGAGTTCCGGGATGACCATGTCAAGGCGCCCGAGGAGTGGTACCCCATTCCCGGCGCACTGGAGGCGGTGTCCCGGCTCAACCACGCCGGCTGGCATGTGGTGGTGGCCACCAACCAGTCGGGCATTGGTCGCGGCATGATCGACATGGCCTCGGTCAACGCGGTCCATGCCCACATGCTCAAACAACTGATGGCGGTGGGCGGACGTCTCGATGCGGTGTTTTTCTGCCCGCACACGCCGGAGGACCAGTGCGACTGCCGCAAGCCCCTGCCCGGACTGATGCGCGACATCGGCAAGCGCTACGGTATCGACCTCAAGCACGTGCCCTTGGTCGGCGACACCCTGCGTGACCTGCAGGCCGCCCACGCTGCCGGCTGCGAACCGCACCTGATCCGGTCCGGCCGGGCGGCGGTCCTGGGCCCAGAGCTGGTCCAGGCCATGGTGGACCAGGTGCCCGGCACCCGGGTGCACAACGACCTGGCCGCCTTTGCCGAGCACCTGCTCGGGCGCGGCGGCGTAGCCGTGGGACCGGCCCAATGACACGAGCTGCCGTGCCCGTTGCCGCGCCCGCGCTTGCCGCTGTCGCTGCGCCATCGCCGCTGATGGTGCTGCGGTCCGCCGCCTACATCGTGTTTTTGCTCGCCACGCTGGTGCCCTGGGCGCTGGTGGCGGTGCTGGTGTCGGCGTTTGTGCGCGGCGGGCCGATGTACTGGCTGTGCGTAGGCTGGCTGCGGCTGGCGGTGTGGGGCGCCAAGGCTGTCTGCGGTGTGCACTACCGGGTCAGCGGGCTGGAGTACCTGCCGACGGCGGCGGACGCCAACGCCGCCGTGCTGCTGGCGCCAAAGCACCAAAGCACCTGGGAGACCTTCGCCTTCCCGGCGATCATGCCGCACCCGCTGGCCTATGTTTTCAAGCGCGAGTTGCTCTGGATCCCGTTTTTTGGCTGGGCCATCGGCCGCATGGACATGATCCACATCGACCGCAGCCAGCGCGCCCGGGCCTGGGCCAAGGTGCTGGCGCAAGGCAAACGGCTGATGTCGCACGGCAATTGGGTGATCATGTTCCCCGAGGGCACCCGCATCGACCGGGGCGAAGCCGGCAAGTACCAAACCGGCGCCGCCCGGCTCGCCATCACCACCGGCACACCCATCGTGCCGATTGCCGTCACGTCGGCGCGCTGCTGGCCGCGCCGCAGCTGGCTGTTGCGGCCGGGTCTGATCGAGGTCTCGATCGGCCGGCCCATCCCGGCCAAAGGCCGGCGCCACGAAGAACTGATGGCCGAAGTGGCAGCCTGGATCGAGGCCGAGATGCGCCGGCTCGATCCAGCCGCCTACCCGGATGCCCCGCCGTCCACCACCCCAGACGCCCGGCCCGACGAGCACCCTGCGGTGGCGGCCCAGGCGGCGCAAGCCTCGGCAGCGGCCGCCCAGCGTTCGTAGAATCCGGGCCCATGGCACACCCCAGCCGGCCCGTTGACGCACAACAGCTCTCTCTGTTTGACCTGCTGCCTGCGCCGCTGGCTGCAGTGCCGGTGGCGACACCCAAAGCGGCTGCGCCACCCCGACTGGCTGTAGCCCTGGCGGCACCCCAGGCCGCACCCCTGCCGCCGGCAGCGCTGACATCGGCCGCTGCGGGCCTCGCGGCGGCGGCCTCAGCGCCGCGCTTCCAGCACCCGCGGGCCCAGCGCTCGATCACGCTGGGCGAGTACCCGGTGGGCTATGAATTTCGCCGTGCCCGGCGCCGCAGCATCGGTTTTGTGGTCGGGCTCGAAGGCTTGAGCGTCAGCGCGCCGCGCTGGGTGGCGGTGGGTGAGGTGGAACAGGCGCTGCAGGCCAAGGCCGGCTGGATCCTGCGCAAGTTGCATGAGCAGCATGAGCGGGCCCAGCGCCTGCAAGCCGCCAAAGTGGTGTGGCGCGACGGCACCACCCTGCCGTTTCTGGGCGACACGGTGATCGTGTTGCTCGACTCCCGGGTCACCGGCGCGCAGCTCAACAGCGACGGCCAGGCCTTGCCCGGCGTGCCCCGCCTGACCCTGCACCTGGGCCTGCCGCAGACCGCTACCCAAGAGCAGATCCGTGAGGCGGTGCAAAGCTGGCTGCAACGCCAGGCCCGGCGGATTTTTGAAGAACGCTGTGCCCACTTTGCGTCTCGTCTCGGGGTCCGCATCAAGCGCTTGTCACTCAGCTCGGCCGCCACCCGCTGGGGCAGCGCCAGCGCCAGCGGTGCAGTCCGGCTGAATTGGCGGCTGGTGCACTTTGCACTGCCGGTGATCGACTACGTCGTCACCCATGAACTCGCCCACCTGCGCGAGATGAACCACAGCCCGGCCTTCTGGGACGTGGTGCGCTCGGTGCTGCCCGACTTCGAGCGGCACCGTGGCGCGTTGCGGACCGAGGTCTTGCCAGCGTTTGAGTGATCAGGTCGGGATCTGGCATTTGGACTGATTTCCGGGTCGGCTTGTTGCAGCCGGTGCTTGCCGGCAGGATGAACGTACGCTTTGCCATGTGTGCCGTCGTTTTATATTCGGCGCCGGGGTTTCGCCCCGGCGGGCGACTAACTTTCTTTTCTAGAAAAGAAAGTCAGCAAAGAAAAGTCTGGAAAAACAGTTTCCATGTCGATATACACGACGCCGAAGACCACGGAGAGTATCG
>JANYKR010000123.1 GCA_025358155.1 Betaproteobacteria bacterium | reverse complement strand
AGCCCGCGGCAGCCCGACAAGAGGCAACGCATGAAGCAGCACATCAAACTCTGGCCCTGGTTGGTTTTGGTCAGTGCCACCTGGCTGGCACCCGGCGCGGTGCAGTCCCGCGTCACCCGCATCGTGATCGATGAGGTGGCGTCGCTGCCCGCGGTGGCAGCAGCTGCAGGCGAGGCGCCTGCCCCGGCTTACCGGCAAATTGCCGGCCGCGCCTTTGGTGAACTGGACCCGACGCTGCCGGGCAACGCGCTGATCCAGGACATCACGCTGGCGCGGGAGGCAGACGGCAAAGTGCGCTATGTCAGCAGCTTCGTGATCTACCAACCCGTCGATGCCAAGCAAGCCAGCGGCCTGTTGTGGCACGACGTACCGAACCGGGGCCGGGTCTTTGCCATGGCGGGGCCCGAGCGGCTGGCCGGCGACAGCCTGCTGGCCAGCGCCTGGCAGGGCGACAACGCCGGCAACACGGCGGTGCGCGACACCGCCGCACTGGCGCTGGGCCTGTGGTTGCAGCTGCCGGTGGCGCGCGGGGTGGCTGGTGAGGCCATCACCGGCGAGGTGCTGGGCCGCATCGTCAACCGCAGCGGGCCGGGCTCGCAGCCGCTGCTGGTGCAGACCAATCCGCTGCCCTACCGGCCGGTCAGCCTCGACACCACGCGCTCGAAGCTGGTGTCGCGCGGGGCGGAGAACCAACGCGGTGAGGTGACCGACGAGCAAGTGATACCGGCCGAGGCCTGGGCCTGGGCGCGCTGCGATGCCGCCCATCCGTTTCCGGGTGTGCCGGACGCGACCCAGATCTGCCTGAAGGCGGGCTTCGACGCCAGGCGCCTGGTCCAGGTCGTGTTCACCGCCGCCGACCCCTACGTGCTGGGTATCGGCTTTGCGGCCTGGCGCGATGTCGGGCAGTTTTTCAAGACCGCCAAAGCCGACGACGCCGGCACGCTCAATCCGCTGGCGGGCGGCGTGACACACAGCATCGGCCGGGGCGTCTCGCAGTCGGGCAATTTTTTGCGCGGCTGGCTGCACCTGGGCTTCAACCAGGGCGAGGACGGCAAGCCGGTGCACGATGGCCTGTGGCCGATCATCGCCGGGCGTCGGATTGCGCTCAACTTCCGCTGGGCCCAGCCCGACGGTGTGCTGGAGCTGTACCAGGCCGGCAGCGAGGGCCCGCAGTGGTGGTTGCCGCAGGCCGACCCGGTGCGGGGCGGCCCGGTGGCCGGCATCCTGGACCGCTGCACCGCCAGCCGTACTTGCCCCAAGATCATCGAGCACTTCGGGTCGGCCGAGGTCTGGGCGCTCAAGCTGACGCCGGAGTGGGTGGGCACCGACGGCAAAGCCGACCTGCCGCTGCCGGGCAACGTGCGGCGCTACTACATCGGCAGCTCATCGCACGGCGGCGGTGCGGGCGGCTTCAACTCCAGCCTGCCCGGCGTGGGACTGCCCACCACCGGCTCGGTCTGCCCCGGCAACAACTTCGGTACCGGCACGCTGCCGGCCAACCCGATGCCGCATACCGAGACAGTGAACGCGTTGCGGCAGCATTTCAGACGCTGGGTGACTGTCGGCATTGCACCACCCCCCAGCCGCTACCCCACCCTGGCTGCCGGCACGTTGGCGGCAGCCAGCAAGGCGGGCATCGGCTTCCCGACCTTGCCGGGCCTGCGCGTCACCGTGCCCGAGCCTGACTTCATCATGCCGGTACACGACCTGGACTGGGGGCCGGACTTCAACGCACAAGACGGCTCGGGCGTGCCGTCGCTGGCGCCGCCGCGCATCAAGCAGGTGCTGGCCATGTGGGCGCCCAAGGTTGACGCCGACGGCAATGAACAAGGCGGCGTGCCGGTGGTGCTGCGCGACGCGCCGCTGGGCACCTACCTGGGCTGGAACATCACGGCCGGCGGTTTTCATGCCGGCCAGATCTGCAACTACACCGGGGGCGTGATCCCGTTTGCCCGCAATGCCGCCGAGCGTGAGGCCAAGGGCGACCCGCGGCCCTCGCTGGAAGAGCGCTACCGCGACCACGACGGTTATGTCGCTGCGGTGCAGCGGGCGGCGGACAAGGCGGTCCAGCAAGGCTTTTTGCTCGCACCGGACGCAGCTGCACTGGTGCGCGCCGCGCAGGACAGCGCGGTGCTGCGCTGATCAACCCATACCCTCAAAGCAAGCAAAAGGAAAAAGGACAAAACGATGACACAGGCGGTACACGTGGTGGGCGTGGGCATGATCCCGTTCACCAAACCCGGGGCCAGCGAGTCCTACGCGCTGATGGGTGCCAAGGCGGCGCAACTGGCGCTGGACGATGCCGGCGTGGCCTATGGTCTGGTGGATCAGGCCTACGTCGGCTATGTCTTTGGCGACTCCACCGCGGGCCAGGCAGCGGTCTACGGTGTCGGCATGACCGGCATCCCGGTGATCAATGTCAACAACAACTGCGCTACCGGCTCCACTGCCTTGTTTCTGGCGCGCCAGGCGGTGGCCAGCGGCAGCGCCGAGTGTGTGATGGCACTCGGCTTTGACCAGATGGTGCCAGGGCCGCTGAAGGGCAACTGGACGGATCGTCCGTCGCCGCTGGCCAAATTTTTGGACACGATGGCCACCGACCAGGGCTGGGACCCGGCGCTACCCCGTGCGGCGCAGTTTTTTGGCGGCGCGGCGCGGGCCTACATGGCGGACTTTGGCATTGACGCAACCACCTTTGCCCGTATCTCGGTCAAGGCGCGCCAGCATGCGGCGCGCAACCCGCTGGCGGTGTTCCGGCAGCCGGTCACGCTGGACGAGGTGCTGGCCTCGCCCACCGTGTTCGATCCGCTGACCCGGCTGCAATGCTGCCCACCCACCTGTGGTGCTGCTGCGGCCATCCTCTGCAGCGCGGCCTTTGCCCGCCAGCACGGGCTGGACGGCAGGGTGCGCATCGCCGCCCAGGCGATGACGACCGACACCGCAAGCACCTTTGCATCGCACGACATGCGCAAGCTGGTCGGCGCCGACATGGCGCGGGCTGCGGCGGCCCAGGTGTATGCCGCCGCCGGCATCGGCCCGGAAGACCTGGACGTGGTGGAACTGCACGACTGCTTCACCGCCAATGAGCTGATCACCTATGAGTCGCTGGGGCTGACGCCCGAGGGCACGGCCGAGCGGTTCATCCTGGACGGCGACAACACCTACGGCGGGCGGGTGGTGACCAATCCTTCTGGCGGCCTGCTGTCCAAGGGCCACCCGCTGGGCGCCACCGGCCTGGCGCAATGCGCCGAGCTGACCTGGCAACTGCGCGGCCAGGCCGAGCAGCGCCAGGTCGAGGGCGCCCGGCTGGCGCTGCAGCACAACCTGGGCCTGGGCGGCGCCTGCGTCGTCACGCTGTACGAAAAGGTGGACGCCTGATGATCGATACCCGCCACATCGGCCACCGGCTGCCGGTCTTCAGCGCCACAGTCGATGCCGACCGGCTGAAGTTTTTTGCCTTGGCGACCGGTCAGACCGACCCGGTCTACACCGACGAGGCCGCCGCATTTGCCGCCGGACATCCCGCGCTGCCGGTGCCGCCCACCTTCTTGTTCTGCCTGGAGATGGCCGCGCCCAACCCCGGCGCGCTGCGTGAGTTGCTGGACATACCGGTGCCCAAGATCTTGCACGGCGAGCAGCGATTTACCTACCACGCGATGTGTTTTGCCGGCGACACGCTGACCTTTGAGCAGCGCATTGCCGACATCTACAGCAAGAAGGGCGGCCTGCTGGAGTTTGTGCTGCGCGATACCCGCGTGACCAACCAGCACGGCACGCATGTGGCCGACCTCAACGCAATCACGGTGGTGCGACATGGTTGATTACCGACAACTCGACGTGGGCGATGCCCTGCCACCCTTCACCACGGCGTCGGTGTCACGCCTGACCTTGGCGCTGTACTGCGGCGCCTCGGGCGACCACAACCCGATGCATGTGGACATCGACTTTGCCCGGGCCGGCGGCGCACCCGATGTGTTTGCCCACGGCATGTTGTCGATGGCCTACCTGGGCCGGCTGCTGACAAACTGGGTGCCGCAGCAGCATCTGCGCGAATACGCGGTGCGCTTTGTCGCCATCACCCAGGTCGGCGAGTTGATCACCTGCACCGGCCAGGTGACCGAGCTGTTCGATGCTGAGGTGGCGCACGGCAGCGAGCGCCGCGCCCGGCTGACACTGCAGACCACCAACCAGCACGGCCAGGTCAAGCTAACGGGCGACGCCGTGATTGCGTTGGACTGACAGGCTGCGCACTGAACCCATCCCAACCCGCAATTTTCAAGAAGGAGAACATCACCATGGGCAAGCTGCAAGGCAAGGTGGCCATCGTCTCGGGCTCGGGCCGGGGCATTGGCCGGGCGATCGCGATGAAGCTGGCAAGCGAGGGCGCGAGCGTCGTCGTCAACGACCTGGACAGTGGCACCGCCGATGAGGCGGTGGCGGCGATCCGGGCTGCCGGCGGCCAGGCCATCGCCTGCGTCGGCAACGTCACGGCGGACGGCTTTGCCGAGCGTTTTGTAGGCGCGGCGGTCGGGCAGCTCGGCGGCCTCGACATCATCGTCAACAACGCCGGCTACACCTGGGACAACGTGATCCAGAAGATGGACGACAAGCAGTGGGAGGCGATATTGGGCGTGCACCTGACGGCGCCGTTCCGCATCCTGCGTGCGGCGTCCGGCTTCATCCGCGAGACGGCGCGGCAAGAGGCCGCCGATGGCCGCGAGGTGTTCCGCAAGGTGGTCAACATCTCGTCCACCTCAGGGGTGTACGGCAACGCCGGTCAGGCCAACTACGCTGCGGCCAAGGCCGGCATCAACGGCCTGACCCGGTCGCTGGCCAAGGAGTGGGGGCGCTACAAGGTCAACGTCAACAGCGTGGCGTTTGGCCTGATCAAGACCCGGCTGACCGAGGCCTCGGCCGATGAGGCGCGCCACATCGACATCGACGGCCAGCAGATCCTGGTGGGCGTGAACCCGCACATCCTCAAATCCGCCGAGAGCACCATCCCGATCGGCCGCGCCGGCACGCCCGACGAGGCCGCCGGTGCGGTCTACCTGTTCTGCTCGCCCGAGAGCAACTACATCAGCGGCCAGACCCTGGTCTGCGCCGGAGGAAAACCATGAGCATTGTTGTACCGAAACCGGGCTGGATGGACAGCGACCTGGAGCAGTTGGCCGACACGACGAACCGCTTTTCCGACCGCGACTGCCTGCCGCACGACGATCGCTGGCGCGCCCAGCGCCACGCCGACCGCGACATCTGGACAAAGGCGGGCGCGGCCGGCCTGCTGTGCGCCAGCATCCCCGAGCAGTACGGTGGCGGCGGCGGTCACTTTGGCCATGAGGTGGTGATCACCCAGGCGCTGGCCTACAAGATGGCGGGCGGCTTCTCCAACAGCGTGCACTCGGGCATCGTGGCCCACTACATCTTGCGCTACGGCAACGAGGCGCAAAAGCAGCGCTGGCTGCCCAAGATGGCCACGGGTGAGCTGGTGGCGGCGATTGCCATGACCGAGCCCGGCGCCGGCACTGACCTGCAGGCGATCCGCACCTCGGCCAAGACCGATGGCGAGCACTACGTCATCAACGGCGCCAAGACCTTCATCACCAATGGCCTGCATGCCAATCTGATCTGCGTGGTGGCGCGCACCGGGCCTGAGCAAGGCGGCAAGGGCATCAGCCTGATCATGGTCGAGACCGACGGTCTGGCAGGTTTCAGGCGCGGCAAGCTGCTCGACAAGGTCGGCCAGCACACAGTAGACACCGCCGAGCTGTTTTTTGACGGCATGCGGGTGCCCACCCACCAGTTGCTGGGCAGCGAAGCGGGCCGCGGTTTTGTGCAACTGATGGAGCAACTGCCACGAGAGCGATTGATCATCGCCGTGGGCGGCGTGGCCACGATGCAGCGTGCGGTCGACGAGACCCTGGCCTACGTGCAGCAGCGGCAGATCTTTGGCAAACCGCTGATGGCGATGCAGAACACCCGCTTCAAGCTGGCCGAATGCCAGACCAAGCTCAGCATCGCCCGCAGCTTTGTCGATGACTGCATCACCCGGTCGCTGGCCGACACGCTGGACCTGAGCACAGCCGCCATGGCGAAGTGGTGGGTCAGCGAGATGATGGGCCAGGTGGTGGACGAGTGTGTGCAACTGCACGGCGGCTACGGCTACATGAACGAGTACCCGATCGCCCGGCTGTACGCCGACGCCCGGGTGGGCCGCATCTACGGCGGCAGCAACGAGGTGATGAAAGAGCTGATCGCCCGCACCATGGACGGCGGCAAGCGTTGAAGTCCAGGCTCGCCCAGTCCTCACAGCCACTCCACCGTTGGCGTTTCAGAGCCGGGCGGCGGCACAGACCGCCGCTCACTCCCCTCCCCCAAAAATCGCAAGGGCTTGAAAAATGGCACAAGGCAACATGCTCGAAGGCAAGGTCGTACTGGTCACCGGCGCCGGGGGCGGCATCGGCCGTGACATCGCGCTGCAATGCGCGGCGCAGGGCGCCCGGGTGGTGGTCAATGACCTGGGCGCGTCGGTGTCGGGTGAGGGCGGGGACGCCGGCCCGGCACAGCGTGTGGTCGAAGAGATCCGCAGCGCCGGCGGTGAGGCCACCGCCAACACCGACAGCGTGTCCGAGGTGGCCAGCGCCAACCGCATCGTGCAGACGGCGATGGATGTGTTTGGCCGGATCGATGGGGTGGTCAACAACGCCGGCATCCTGCGCGACCGGTTTTTTCACAAGATGAGCGTGGACGAGTTCGACACCGTCATCAAGGTGCATTTGTACGGCGGTTTTTACGTCAGCCGGGCCGCAGCCACCCACTTCAAGGAGCAGGGCAGCGGCGCCTACGTGCACATGACCAGCACGTCGGGGCTGATCGGCAACTTCGGCCAGGCCAACTACGCGGCCGCCAAGCTGGGCATCGCGGCCTTGTCCAAGTCCATCGCGCTCGACATGCAAAAGTTCAACGTGCGCAGCAACTGCATCGCGCCGTTTGCCTGGAGCCGGATGATCGGCAGCATCCCCACTGAAACGCCTGAAGAAAAAGCCCGGGTCGCGCGCATCCAGCAGATGACGCCGGCCAAGATCGCGCCGGTGGCGGTCTACCTCGCCAGCGACGCTGCCCGGGCCGTCAACGGCCAGATCTTTGCGGTGCGCAACAACGAGATCTTCTTGATGAGCCAGCCCCGACCCGAGCGCAGCGTGCACCGCAGCGAAGGCTGGACGGCCGAGACGGTGGCCTCGCACGCGATGCCGGCGCTGCAGGCCAATTTCTACAGCCTGGACCGCTCGGGCGATGTGTTCACCTGGGACCCGGTCTGATTTTTTGTTGCCGGGCGAAGGTCGCAGGCCTACGGGTTGTCGCCAGGTTTTCTTGAAACTAATTCAGCAGTAAAGTATTCACCAGTCATTCATTTAGCCAAATTCGATCAAGTTGGCTTGTCTGATCGGAGAACTGCATGAATATCGTTTGCATCGGTGGCGGCCCGGCCGGCTTGTACTTCAGCCTGCTGATGAAGCTGCAGGACGCAGCGCACGACATCACCGTGGTCGAGCGCAACAAGCCCTACGACACCTTCGGCTGGGGCGTGGTGTTCTCGGACGCCACGATGGACAACATGCGGCGCTGTGATCCGGTCACCGCAGCGCAGGTCGAGCAGGCGTTCAACCACTGGGACGACATCGAGCTGCACTTCAAGGGCGAAGTGATCCGCTCGGGCGGCCACGGTTTTGTCGGCATCGGCCGCAAGAAGCTGCTCAACATCCTGCAGTTGCGCTGCGAGCAACTGGGGGTCAAGCTGGTGTTCGAGTGCGACGCCGAGTCGGACGCCGACTTCCCCGGTGCCGACCTGGTGATTGCCAGCGACGGCATCAACTCGAAGATCCGCAGCCGCCATGCCGACGTGTTCAAGCCCGACAGCGTGACGCGGCCCAACCGCTTCATCTGGCTGGGCACGCACAAGCACTACGAAGCCTTCACATTTTTGTTCGAAAAGACCGAGCACGGCTGGTTCCAGGCCCATGTCTACCAGTTTGACGCCGACACCGCCACTTTCATCGTCGAGTGCCCCGAGTCGGTCTGGCTTGCGCATGGGCTCGACACCGCCGACACGGCGCAGTCGATAGTCTTCTGCGAGCAGTTGTTTGCCAGCAACCTGAAGGGCGCGCAGTTGCTCAGCAACGCCCGCCACCTACGCGGTTCAGCCTGGCTCAACTTTCAGCGCATCACCTGCGCACAGTGGTCGTTTTTCAACGGCCGCAGTCACGTGGTGCTGATGGGCGATGCGGTGCACACGGCGCACTTTGCGATCGGCTCGGGCACCAAACTGGCGATCGAGGACGCCATCGAGCTGGCGCGATTGCTGGGCGAGCAGCAAGGTGCCGGCGCTGGTTCCGGCTCAGGCCCCGCTGCATGGGCCCAGACCATGCCCGACCTGCTCGCCCGCTACCAGGCCTTGCGCAATGTGGACGTGCTGCGCCTGCAAAACGCCGCCTGGAACGCGATGGAGTGGTTCGAGGTCTGCGGCCAGCGCTATTGCGACCAGCTGGAAGCGCCGCAGTTCATGGTCTCCATGCTCACCCGCAGCCAGCGCATCAGCCATGAAAACCTGCGCCTGCGGGACGCCGCCTGGCTGGGCAGCTACGAGCGCTGGTTTGCGCGCCGCGCCGGCGTGGCCGTGGCAGACGACCGGCCCGCGCCGCCGCCCATGTTCACGCCGTTCGCGGTGCGCGGGCTGACCTTGAAGAACCGCGTCGTGGTGTCGCCAATGGCGCAGTACTCTGCGGTCGATGGCAGGGTGGGCGACTACCACCTGGTGCACCTGGGTTCACGCGCGCTGGGCGGTGCGGCGCTGGTGATGGCGGAGATGACCTGCACCTCCGCTGACGCCCGCATCACGCCCGGCTGCCCCGGCATCTGGAACGAGGACCAGCGCGACGCCTGGCGCCACATCGTCAACCACGTACATCAGCGCAGTGACGCTGCCATCGGCCTGCAGATCGGGCATGCCGGGCCCAAGGGCTCGACCAACGCACCCTGGCAGGGTGCCGGCGCCGACCAGCCGCTGGCCAGCGGCAACTGGCCGTTGTTTGCCGCCTCAGCCCAGCCCTATCTGGCAGACGGCGCCGTGCCCAGGGCGATGACCGAGGACGACATGGCGCGTGTGCTGGCCGATTTTGTCGCCGCCACCCAGCGCGCTGCCGAGGCCGGCTTCGACTGGCTGGAGCTGCACTGCGCGCATGGCTACCTGTTGTCGTCGTTCATCTCGCCGCTGACCAACCACCGCAGCGATGGCTTCGGCGGCAGCCTGTCAAACCGGCTGCGCTATCCGCTGGCCGTATTTGCCGCCGTGCGCGCCGCCTGGCCGGCCGAGCGGCCGCTGTCGGTGCGCATTTCGGCCCACGACTGGGTGGACGGCGGCGTCACGCCCGCAGATGCCGTGCAGATCGCCCGCGCCTTCAAGGCCGCAGGCGCCGACATGATCGACTGCTCGTCCGGCCAGGTCAGCCCCGCCCAGCGCCCGACCTATGGCCGCATGTACCAGACCCCGTTTGCCGACCGCATCCGGCAAGAGGCCGGCATCGCCACCATCGCGGTGGGCGCTATCAGCGAGGCCGACCACGTCAACAGCATCATTGCAGCCGGCCGCGCCGACCTGTGCGCGGTCGGCCGGCCGCACCTGGCCAACCCAGCCTGGACCCTGGCGGAGGCGGCGCGCATCGGCTACACCGCCATGCCCTGGCCTGCGCCGTACCAGCCCGCGCAACGCCAGCTCGAGGCGCTGGCCCAGCGCGCGCAGCAGCAAGCGGCCCAGGGCGCGACGTGAAAGCCGATACCAGCCACCGCCTGCTGGCCCAGGCCGATGAACTCGGCTTCGAGTCGCGCACCGAGCCGGGCGACCATGCGGCGCTCAAGCTCTGGCTTCGCATGCTCGCGTGCACCACCCAGGTCGAAGACCAGATCAGTCGCCGCTTGCGCCAGCGTTTTGGCATCTCGCTGCCGCGGTTTGACTACCTGGCCCAGTTGTACCGCCGGCCCGAGGGCTTGAAGATGGGCGACTTGTCGCGCTGCCTGATGGTGACCGGCGGCAACGTCACCGGCCTGACCGACGAGCTGACCCGTGAAGGCCTGGTGCGGCGTGAGCCCAGCCCGGGCGACCGCCGTGCCTGGATCGTTCGGCTGACCGACACCGGCCGCAGCAGCTTTGAGTTGATGGCCAGCGAGCACGAGCAATGGATCCTGGCCTTGTTTGCCGGGCTCGATGCGGGCGCACTGCAACAGCTCTACCGCCAGCTCGGCAGCCTGCGGGTGCATTTGATGAACCTGCCGGACCTGGTGCCCAACCCCCCTGCAACACCCGGCAAAAAGGACAAGCCATGAGTCAACCCAGCCCCGACCGCATCGACCCGGCCTTGCTGGCCGGCAACCGCAAGCCCCTGGCCGGTTACCGGGCGCAGCACTTCGACTGGCAGCTCAGTGCCAGCGTGGCCACCATCACCTTGAACCGGCCCGAGCGCAAGAACCCACTGACCTTTGAGGCCTACGCCGAGCTGCGCGACCTGTTTGTGCAGCTTAAATACGCCGACGATGTGCATGCGGTGGTGATCACCGGCGCGGGCGGCAACTTCTGCTCCGGCGGTGACGTGCATGAAATCATCGGCCCGCTGCTGCGCCTCAAGGCCCCTGAGCTGCTGATGTTTACCCGCATGACCGGCGACCTGGTCAAGGCCATGCGCGGCTGCCCGCAGCCCCTCGTTGCAGCAATCGACGGTGTGTGCGCCGGCGCCGGCGCCATCATCGCGATGTCGTCCGACTTGCGCCTGGGCACGGCCCGCAGCAAGACCGCGTTCTTGTTCAACCGGGTCGGCCTGGCGGGTTGTGACATGGGCGCCTGCGCCATGCTGCCGCGCATCATCGGCCAGGGCCGGGCGAGCGAGTTGCTCTACACCGGCCGCTCGCTGGGCGGCGAGGAGGGCGAGCGCTGGGGCTTCTTCAACCGCTTGTGCCCGCCCGAGACATTGGCGACCGAGGCCGCCGCGCTGGCTGCCGACCTGGCCGCCGGCCCCAGCTTTGCCAACGGCATCACCAAGACGATGCTGCAGCATGAGTGGGCGATGACGATCGAGCAAGCGATCGAGGCCGAAGCCCAGGCCCAGGCGCTGTGCATGCTGACGCAGGATTTTGGCCGTGCCTATGACGCCTTCGTGGCGCGCCAGAAGCCGGTGTTCCAGGGCAATTGAGCGCCAACGCTCCGTCCCACCGTCCCACCGTCCCATCGTTCCACGGCCAGCCCGGCCACCTCAGGAGCCCCGCCATGCAAGTCCTGCTTCCTCCCGGTTGGCCGCGTCCCAAGGGCTACGCCAACGGCGTCACGGCCCAGGGCCGCCAGGTGTTCATTGCCGGCATGATCGGCTGGGATGCCCAAGGCCTGTTCCACAGCGACGACTTTGGCGAGCAGGCGCGCCAGGCCTTGCACAACATCGTCACCGTGCTGGCCGAGGCGGGTGGCAAGCCAGAGCACATCGTGCGCTTGACCTGGTACGTGCTGGACAAGCGCGAGTACCTGTCCGCTGGCAGGGCTGTCGGACAGGCGTTCCGAGAGCTGATCGGCTGCTACCACGCCGCGATGACGGCGGTGGAGGTGCGAGCGCTGATCGAAGACCGCGCCCGGGTCGAGATCGAGGCCACTGCCGTCATCCCCGACTGAAGCCCGCAGCCCGAGGCAGCGCCATGGCCCATCCCGCCAACCCCGCCTACACCGCCCATGTGGACACTTTTGCCCGCGACCGCCTGCCGGCTGCAGCCGACCAGCCGACCTTTCTTTTTGAGCTGCCCACGCTGCAGTTCTCCGAGCGACTGAACTGCGGGGTCGAACTGCTGGACCGCCGGGTAGCCGAGGGCTGGGGCGGGCGCCGCTGCCTGATCGGTGCCGACGACAGCGTCTGGACCTATGCCGACCTGCAGCATCAGGCCCACCGTATCGCCCACGTGCTGGTGCGGGACATGGGCCTGCAAGCCGGCCAGCGGGTGCTGCTGCGCTCGGCCAACCAGCCCATGCTTGCTGCCTGCTGGTTTGCGGTGGTGCTGGCCGGCGGCATTGCGGTGGGCACGATGCCGATGCTGCGGGCGCAGGAGCTGGGCCAGATCATCGACAAGGCGCAAATCAGCCATGCGCTGTGCGATGTCCGGCTGGCCGACGAACTGGCGGTGGCCGAGGCCGCTTCACCCTGGCTGCGCCAGGTGCGCTACTTTGGCCCCGCCAGCCCCGGCGTCGCCGCTGGCTCGGGCCTGGATCGCCTGGAGCGGCTGGAGAGCTCGGCTGCGCGCCAGCCGGCCTGGTTCGATCCGGTCGACACCGCGGCCGGCGATGTCTGCCTGCTGGCCTTCACTTCGGGCACCACCGGCCAGCCCAAGGCGACGATGCACCTGCACCGCGATGTGATGGCGGCTTGCGCCTGTTTTCCGCCGCATGTGCTGCGGGCCGACGCCAACGATGTGTTCATCGGCAGCCCGCCGCTGGCCTTCACCTTCGGGCTGGGCGGGCTGCTGCTGTTTCCGATGAGCGTGGGCGCAGCCGCTGTGCTGCTGGAAAAGGCCTCGCCGCCCGACCTGCTGGCGGCCATCCCGCGTTTTGGCGCCACCGTGCTGGTCACCGCGCCCACCTCGTACCGGGCGATGGCCGAGGGTGCCCGCGTGGCGGGCCTGGGCGTGGGGCAGGGCGGCACGCTGCGCAAATGTGTTTCGGCCGGCGAGGCCTTGCCCGCCGCCACCCGCAGCCTGTGGCGCGAGGCCACCGGCATCGAGTTGATCGACGGCATTGGCGCCACCGAGTTGCTGCACATCTTCATCTCGGCCGACGAGACCGATGCCCGGCCCGGCGCCACCGGCCGGGTGGTGCCGGGTTACCGGGCGATGGTGGTGGACGAACACTTGCAACCCGTGCCGGTGGGTACAGTGGGACGGCTGGCGGTGCAAGGTCCGACCGGCTGCCGCTACCTGGACGACCCGCGCCAGCAGCAGTACGTGCAGCGCGGCTGGAACCTGACCGGCGATGCCTACAGCATGGACGCGGACGGCTACTTCTACTTCCAGTCACGCACCGACGACATGATCGTCTCATCGGGCTACAACATAGCCGGGCCCGAGGTTGAGGACGCGCTGCTGCGCCACCCCGCAGTGGCCGAATGCGCGGTGATCGGCATACCCGACGCCCAACGTGGCCAGATCGTCAAGGCGTTTGTGGTGCTCAGCCCCGGTGCTGCGGCCGACGATGACATGACCCGTACCCTGCAAGACTTTGTCAAGGCCGGTATCGCACCCTACAAATACCCGCGGGCCATCGAGTTTCGGTCCAGCTTGCCGCGCACTGCCACCGGCAAGCTGCAGCGCTTCAGGCTGCGTGACCTGCCGCCTGCCAGCTGACCCGCACCGCGACCGGTCAGCGGCCGACACCTGCGTTGATGCACGTCAAAAATAGCGCCGGCAGGTGCACTGAAGATGCGGTGGCGTCGGTACGGCATTGCCGCTGACGAAGCAACCACAGCGCCGCCGCAGGAGCCCACCGGATGAGCATCACCCCGCACCTTGCACCTGTGGCAGGGCTGGCGCGCCCGCCTGGCCGCCGCTGGCCAGCCCGCCTGGACTGGGCGCAAAGCGCGAGTGGGCTGGTGCTGGCACTGTTCATGTGGGGCCACATGTTTTTTGTCTCGTCGATCCTGTTGGGCAAGGACGCGATGTGGACGGTCACCAAGCTGTTCGAGGGCTACTTCTTGTTCGGTCGCTCGCTGCCCGCGCTGGTGTCGCTGGTGGCGGCGGCAGTTTTTGCGTTGCTGGTGCTGCATGCGCTGCTGGCGATGCGCAAACTGCCGGGCAGCTACGACCAGCTGCGCCGGTTTCGTGCCCATGCCAACGGCATGAAACACAGCGACACCACGCTGTGGTGGTGGCAGGCGGTGACCGGGTTTGCGATGTTCTTCCTGGTGTCCATCCACCTCTACGTGATGCTGACCCGGCCCGACCGCATTGGCCCGTTCGAGAGCGCCGACCGCGTCTGGACCGACCACTTCTGGCCGCTTTACCTGGTGTTGCTGTTTGCAGTGGAGCTGCACGGCGGCATCGGCCTGTACCGGCTGGCGATGAAGTGGGGCTGGTTCTCGGGATCAGACCCCGCCGTTACCCGGCGCAGGCTCAAGTCAATGAAATGGCTGTTGACGGCGTTTTTCCTGGTGCTGGGCCTGACCACCTTGGCGGCCTACGTCAAGATCGGGATCGAGCACTCCGCGCGCGCTGGCGAGCGCTACACACCGGCCTGGGCCGTGCCTGCCGCGCCACTTGCCCGATGAACCCCGGCGATGAAGGCCATCTCATGACGCCCCAACCGTGAACATCCAATACACCGACCTGCTGGTCATCGGCGGCGGTCTGGCCGGGCTGCGGGTGGCCATTGCCGCCAAGCGGCGCAGCCACGAGGCCGTCATCCTGTCGCTGGTGCCGCCCAAACGCTCGCACTCGGCGGCAGCGCAGGGCGGTATGCAGGCCTCGCTGGGCAATGTCATCAAGGGCCAGGGCGACAACGAGGACGTGCACTTCGAGGACACCGTGCGCGGCAGCGACTGGGGCGCCGACCAGCGCGTGGTGCGCATGTTTGTCGAGACGGCTCCCAAGGCAGTGCGCGAGCTCGCCGCCTGGGGCGTGCCCTGGAGCCGGGTGAGCCGGGGTGACCGAACGGTGATCATCAACGGCCAGCCGGTGACGCTGACCGAGCGCGACGAGGCCCACGGCC
>JANYKR010000111.1 GCA_025358155.1 Betaproteobacteria bacterium | reverse complement strand
GCCCGGTTATCGCGTATCGTTAAATCACTGTACCGACTTTCAAGGTTAGGGGGTCTTATGCCGAACTTCGAGTTCCCAGCCTGGACGGGTTCGCACTTCTCGGCCAAGGACCCCCAGGTGAGCCACTGCCTGAATCTGGCGTTGCCGCTCAGGAATCAGGCGGTCCTGCAGCTCGTGCTGCAGGTCATTGTCGACAAGCAGCCGCGCATCAAGTCGGCGTTGGTGGCGCTGAACATCCTGCATTTCGCGCGCTTCGTGCCGTCTCGCCAGGGCACGCATCTGATGGTCATCGCCGAGTTTGACGGGGACTTTGAGCCCTGTGTGCAAGGCCTGGTGGACGGCATTGGCGACGTCCTTGATCAGTTGCTCGCGCACTGCGATCCGCAGCCCGCGCTTCCGGTGACCAAAAACCGTGACGAGTTCGTCACTTTCGCGCGCCGTTGGAACCAGGTGCCGGTGACCCCGGGAGTGTTCCTGCCGCCCGACTTCGACTACCCGCTGTTCTGTGCCTACCCGGACAAAAGGGTGGGGGACATCATCGGCGGCTCCAGCGCCAAGCTCCGCCAGGTCAGCCACGGCCTGAACCTGGCGCTGCCGCTGAAGAATCCATTGGTCGACCTGCCCTGCGTGCTGCTGGACATCGCCGCCGCGCAACCGCGCATCAAGCAAGCGCTGGTGGAGTTGAACTTCCTGCACTTCGCGCGCTTCGTGCCGTCGCGCGACGGCAAGTTCCTGATGGTGGTGACCGAGTTCGACGGGCCCTTCGAGCCCTATGTGTTGGACTTCGCGGTGTGCATAGGCGACATCTTCGATCGGCTGCTCGAACGCTGTAGTCCACAACCCACACTTCCGCTACGCCAGCACCCGGAGAAGTTCCTCGACTTCGTGCGCAAATGGAACCGGGTGCCAGACGGTACGGGCGGCATGCATCCGCCGGAATTCGAGTACCCGCTGTTCAGCGCCTACCCAGAAAAGACGGTGCTGGACATTGTCGGCCCGCGCGCCAAGCTGCCGGCCCCTGTGGTCGACCGGCCGGCCGCGCCGGTCGACCTGTTTGACGTGCAGGGCAACCTGCTCAAGGGCTACGGCAGCGTCGTGGGCCGCCACTTCGTCGTCGCCGTGACCGATGCCGATCTGGCCCGGCCGTGGTTTGCCGCGCTGCCGGTCACCGATGCCGCGCCGTGGTCGGTCGCCAGGGGGCAGCTCGAGTTGCTGAACGTCGGCTTCACCTGCGAAGGCATGCAAGTCCTTTGGCCGGGGCGTGGTGACGACCTCGATGGTTTCCCCGATGTATTCAAGGACGGGCCGGCAATCCGTGCCACAGCGAACGGCGATGTCGGCGGCAGTTCGCCCTCGTCATGGCTGTTTGGCGGGGCGGCCGCACCTGCTGCGCACGCCATGGTGTCGATCTACGCGGCTGACCCTCGCACCCTGCAGCAGCGGGCCGCTGCGATCACCGCGGCATTCGCCGCGAACGGTCTGGCCGTGCTGCACACCCAGGACGGGAAGTCGCTGAAAGACGCGCGAGAGCCGTTCAACTTCCGCGACGGCATCGCGCAGCCACGCATCGCCGGGCAATGCAGCCGGGGCGACGACATGCAGCCCGCAGCCAGCCCGGGCGAATTTCTGCTGGGCGCGAATTACAGCGACATCTACGGCGCCCCTTCGCTGGGCACCATGCCGGGGGACATCGCCGCCAACGGCACCTTCTGCGCCGTGCGCCTGATCGAGCAGGACGTGGCAGAGTTCAACAAGTTGTTGAACCACGCCGTCATCGCGGCCAACAACCCCGACACCACAAGCGATCTCGTTGCCGCCAAGCTGATGGGCCGCTGGCAAGACGGCACGCCGGTTAGCCTGCGGCCCACTGACCCAGAGTGGCGGGCCGCCGGGGGCGCCGACGCAGACCGCAACGACTTCGACTACGCACCGTCGTACGAGTACCCCGGCACACCGGAAGACCACGCCGGCACACGCTGCCCGGTGGGCGCCCATGTGCGGCGCACCAACCCGCGCAGCGCGCGCATCGCCGGGGCCCGCCATTCGCGGCGCCTGATCCGGCGCGGCATGCGCGCCGCGTGGCACGAGGACAGCACGCCGCGCGAGGGCCTGTTCGGCATGTTTTTCTGCGGCAGCCTGGAGCGGCAGTTCGAGTTCATCCTGCGCGAATGGATCAACGGCGACCTGGCGGCCAGTGGCATCCGCGGTACGCAAGACCCGATCGTCGGCTCGGGCACCCTGGGCGGCAAAGTGGTGCTACCGGGCATAGGCCACGGGGGCAGCGCCCTTGAATTGCATGTTCCGCGGCTGACGCAGACGCGCGGCAGCCTGTACCTGTTCGTGCCCGGCATCGCCGCGCTGCGCGCCATGGCCCCGGCCGCGGCGCCACTGGCCGTGGCGGCTGAGGAGCCAGAACCGCAGGACGCGGTGGCGTCGGCCGCCAAGAAGGGTATCGGCCTTTTGCGCGAGAAGATCTTCCACGGCGTCGCGGTCAAGTCCGAGAAAGCATTGGAGGGCATGCTGGACACCTTCGAGGCAGAAATGAAGAAGTCCGTCGATCTCACCGAACAGACCCTGGCGCAGGAAGCGCGGAACTCGATCACCGGTGCGCTGGATGAGGAGCTGAAGATCTTCCAGCCCGAGTCCTGGAACGAGCCCTGGAAACTGCATGACATCCTCTACGCGCCGGCAGACCGATGCACCGGCACGCCGCCGCCGGCGGTTGTGCCGGTGGACCCGAACGACGCGCGATTCATCGCCGACCCGTACCCGACCTTCGCGGCGCTGCGCCAGCAGGCTCCGGTTCAGTATGTCCCGGCGCACCGCGCTTTCTGGGTGACCAGCCGAAGCCTGGTGCAGCGGCTGTGCACCGAGCCCAATCTGTTCCTGCAAAAGCAGGGCGGGTTGCTGCCGGCCGGCCTGCTGACCATGAATCTGCCACGTCACACGCCCGTTCGGGCAGCAATGAACGAAGCCTTCAGCTTTGCCATGTCACACCAGCCCGGCACTGCCCAGCAGGTCGTCCGCCAGGCTGTCTCCGACCTGACCCGACTGCCGCATATGGATCTCGCAGGCGGTTTTGCACGCCGCATCGCCACCGACAACTTCATGCAGTTCTTCGGTGTGCCGAAAGGCGAGCGCGCCAAGATCGACCAGCTGGCGCGCAGCGTCATGATGCATGCCGACGCGACGCTGGATACCGTGCAGCAGGCCATCGGCTGGCGCGACGGCGCGAAACTGGTGTTGCGGCTGGGCGTGCTGCTCGAGGCCAGCTACTTTGAAGCCTTGGCCGAGGGTGGGCTGCTTCCGCACCGGAGGTTTCGCGGCAACCTGCTGCAAGAGATGGCGCTGCGCACGGCGTGGCCTGGAATGCCGGGGCCTTTGACGATTTTGGAATCCGTGATGACCGCTTTGCAGTTCACGCTGGCCGGTTACCTGTCCACCGAATTCCTGTTGGCCACCGGCTGCCGCAACCTGCTGTTGCCGCAAGGCACCGGGGGGCAGCGACCCTGGGATCTGCTGGTCAGCAAGGCGGTGCCGCTGGAAGGGGCGCTCGACGAGGCGCGGCGCTTCGATTCGCCACTGGGCGTGATCGAGCGCGTTGCCGCAGCGGATCTGCCCGCGGGCACGTTCGCCCCCTTCGCCATCCCAAAGGGCGCGCTGCTGCTCGGCTTCATTGGTTCTGCCAACCGGGATGAGACAGGCTGGTGCCCGGGCACCGACCTGTCCATGTTCAAGGTGAACAGGGAGCAGGAGCAGAGCCTGCTCACCTTGGGCGATGGCATCCACAACTGCATCGGCCGCCCCTTGCAGGCGGTGGTGGTGCCGCTGGCGATGCGGACGCTGGTCGACGAAATGCCGAACCTCCGGCTGCAGTCGCCAGGGGCCGTGCCGCCGTGGATTCCGAACATCTACTTCCGCTCGTTCACCGCGCTGCCGGCGACGACCTGTCCCTAGCGTCTGTAGAGCCAGCGCATGGAGCCCATCACCATCGGCGCCGTCGAGATCCGGGTCGACGAACGCCGTGTGCTGGTCGACGGGCAGCCCGTCAGCCTGGGGTCGCGCGCGTTCGATCTGCTGCTGGCCCTGGCCGAACGCCGCGACCGCGTGGCCACCAAGGACGAGCTGCTCGAGGCCGCCTGGCCCGGCCTGGTGGTCGAGGAGAACAACCTCACGGTGCAAGTCTCGGCCATCCGCCGCGCCCTCGGGCCGGGCATGGTGGCCACAGTGGCTGGTCGCGGCTACCGGTTGACTGGCGTCGATAACGCGGCGCCTGGCGGCCCGCTGATCGGCAACCTGCCACTGGGGCTGCCGCGGCTGTTCGGCCGCGACGTCGAGTTGGCCTCGCTGGTGGCAGCGCTGGATGGTTCGGCGTTGCTGACGCTGTGCGGCCCGGGTGGCATCGGCAAGACACTGCTGGCGCTGCACGCCGCGCGGGTGGTTCAGCCACGCTTCACGGCCGGTGCCTGGCTGGTGGACCTGTCGACCGTGACCGATGGCGCCGCGGTTCCCGACACGGTGGCGAGTTGCCTGGGCATCCGCTGGCAATCCGGCCGCGGTGGGTCGATGGCAGAACTGGCCGACGCACTGCGTCCGCGCGAGGCCCTGCTGGTGCTGGACAACTGCGAGCATGTGATCGAGGCCGTCGCCGCGCTGGCCCTGAGCTTGCGCGGTGTCGCGCACGGCCTGCGCATCCTGTCCACGAGCCAGGAGCCGCTCCACATCGGCGGCGAGGAACTCGTGCGCCTGTCGGCGCTGGCGGTGCCCGACAGCGAGGCCACCGGTGACCCGCTGGACTTCGGCGCCGTGCGGCTGTTCGTCGAGCGCGTGCGCGCGCTGCAAGGCGCCTACGATCCGGATGCGTCGGAGGTCGCTGACGCGGTGTCGATCTGCCGAGGGCTGGACGGCAACGCGCTTGCCATCGGACTGGCCGCATCGCGCGTGCCTGTGCTGGGCAGCGCGGGGGTGCGGTCCCACCTTTCGGAGTGCCTGCACTGGACGGCGCCTGGCCACCGTGACGTGGTGCCCCGCCACCGCACGCTGCACCAGGCGCTGGACTGGAGCTATGGCCTGCTCGGCGCTTCGTCACAGGCCGCGTTGCGCAGGCTGGGCGTGTTCGTCGGCGGCTTCTCGCTGGAGGCTGCCGAGCATGTGCTGGGCCCCTGCCTGGGCAACGACGCGGGCGCGGCACATGACCACCTGATGTTGCTGGTCGACCGGTCGCTGCTGACCGTCGAGTCGACCCGGCGCCCACGCTACCGCATGCTGGAGACCACCCGCGAATTCGCCCTGCGCTGCCTGGGCGACGCGGGCGAGCGCGACCTGGCATTGCGCGAGCACGCCCATGCGATGCGCGACCTGTGCCTGCACGCCGCCCGCAAGCGCGACCTGCACTGGACCTGGTCGGAGATGCCGAATCTGCGCGCCGCGCTGCGCTGGGCGCTGGAAACGCCGGGCGATGGCGAGGTGGCGGTGGCGCTGGCAACCTACCCGTCGGTGCTGCTGGCCATCTCGGGCATGGTGCCCGAGGCCGCAGCCAACCTCGAGCGCGTGCGGCACCTCGTCGATCGGGTGCGCGACCCGGCCCTCGCTGCCCGCTACTGGCAATGGGTGGGCCGGCTGGGCATTGACGGGCGCATCCCCAGTTCGCGCTGCATCGAGACCCTGGAACGCGCCGCAGGGCTGTTCGAACAACTGGGCGACGTACGCCATTTGCACGGCTGCCGCCGCCACCTGGCCGAGGCCAGGATCCGCGCTGGCGAACTCGATGCCGCGCAACGCGAGGTCGCCCTCGCCATTGCGCTGGAGAGCCCGGCCACGCCGCCAGCCGACCGCATGCGCCGGCTGCGCGTGACGGGACTCCTGGCCAGCGAGCGCGCGCAGCATCGCGAGTCGCTGCGGCTGGTGCAGGCGGCGCTGACCATCGCCGAGGCGCACGGCATCGAACGCTACCGGCTGATCCTGATGGCCGACATGGCGTGGGTGCAGTTGTGTCTGGGCGCGGCCGACGCGGCGGTGAGCAGCCTGACCGAGTTGCTTGTGCTGCTCGGCGACCGGCCGCAGATGGGCCATGCGCGCGGACATGCCCTGGCGGGCCTGACCGCCGCCTTGCTGGCCGCCGGGCGCGTCGACGAAGCGCAGCGCGGCGCGCAGCGCACCTTGCGGTCGCTGCAGACGTCCAACGGCCTGATGGCACGCGGCGACGTGTTCGCCTGGTTGGCCGCAGCTGCCGGCCACTTGCAAGTGGCCGCGCAGGTGCTGGGCGCCAGCGAACGCTTCTGCTGCGACAGCGAGACGCGGCGCGATCGCGTCGGTGAACTGGCACGACAGCGCGCGGCCGAATTGATCGCGCAACAGCTCGGGCCCGCCGAGGTGGCTTTCTGGTCCGAGCAAGGGGCGCATGCCGCCTCGACAACCGTCGTCGAGATGCTTGAGCGGGCCTTTGCGCTGCGCCCTGCCGACGGATCCGAAATGGAGACACGTTGATGACTGTGAAGAAGTCGGCCGCCGCCCCGCAGGCACACAGGCCCGTGCCGCCGCCAAGATCGCTGGACGCTCACCTCAGGCTGTGCCGGGTTGACCGCGCCTGGGCCTTGATGGGCGGGCCTGATGCGATCGACTGGACCGGCATCACGGTCGGGCAGCTCGATACCGGCTACACCCGCCACCCCGCCTTCGGTGCACCAGCCGACACCTGGGTGCAAACGCAGCAGGCCCGGACCTTCTTCGGTGCAGATGCTGCCCCCCACGTCGCGGGTGGCGTCGACCCGCTGACCGGACCAGGCCGCGGACACGGCACTGGCACCGGCTCGACCATCGCCGGTGCCGACTCCGCTTCCGCGTTCCACGGCGTTGCGCCACGTGCGCCGTTTGTGCCTGTGCGGGTCTGCAATTTCGTGGTCATCGACCTGCTGGAGGCCCCGTTCGTGGAGGGGCTGAACTACCTGGTCGACGAGGTGGGGGCCAGCGTCGTGAACATCAGCCTGGGCGGATTTCTGCTGCCCGGGACGCCAGCGGCGCGACGCGCCATCGACGACGCCTATGACAAGGGCACGATCGTCGTCTGCGCGGCAGGAAACACACCGTTCCCTCCCACCGTGCTGACCCCGGCGCGCCTGAGGCGAACGCTGGCCGTGGCCGGCGTGGACCTGCAGGGTGCGCCATGGTCTGGCAGCAGCTTTGGCGACACCGTCGACCTGAGTGCGCCCGCCGCCGCTGTGCGCCACGGTCTGGCCCGGAGTGACGGGACGTTCGGCTATGACCATGGGCATGGCACGTCGTTCGCGGCGGCGATGGTGTCCGGAGTGGCCGCACTTTGGCTGGCACGGCATCGCGACTCGTTGGACCAGCTCTATCCAGAGCGATGGCAGCGGGTCGAAGCATTCAGGCGGGTGGTCGTCGCGTCGTCGTTCGTGCCGGCTGGCGCGGCTTGGCCGGCGGGATTCGGGGCCGGCGTGCTTGACGCAGCCCGGGCTCTGGATCCTGGGCTGCTGCCGGCCGCGGCGGTGTTGATCGCCGACGCGCCGAACGGCTAAGCCGAGCCCAGCGACGTAATCCGTGGGGTGATCGTGGGCGCGGTAGCGGCCGCCCGGGCGATTGCCGGGCGCGCACACAACCCTGCAGCCCTTGCGCAAACACTCGCTGGAAACACCCGGTGAAGACTCTCGCTAACCTTGCCTGCCTTGCCATGGCGTTGCACCGGCAAAGTGCCGGTGCGCAGACCGCGGCACTGCCAACACCGCCACGGCCGTGGTCTGGGACCTGATGCCGCTGTTTGCCACGGGCGCCGCCTGGAACAGCGAGCACGGCGCCATCACGGCCAAAGTCCCGAAGGTACGTGAGCGGCCTGGCTCGCTGCCACGCGATGCCGCGGCCAAGCGCGCCACGATTCACCAGGTCTCGGCGAGGACAGCGTTATCAAACGCCCTCCTGTCCTCCCCAACGGAACCCTGAATACGCGGCCCGACGGGCTTGAGTCGGCCTTTGAAAATCGCTTAAATCCGTTGCGCGTTGGCGGCGTAGGCAAAGCTCGTGTTTCCCGGGGTTTGCCTACGAGTTGCCCCTTGCCGCCTGGCCAATTCGATCGGTCCCGCAAGTCCCGGACGCAGCCGACTTCAGCGGCCCGTGTCGCCGGGTCGCCTGAACGGTCGGGGTTGGGCGACGTCAGACCGCTTGTAGGGCAGGCTGAGCCAAAGTCCACCTCGGCTGCGGGGGCCGCCAACAGGTGCCCGGATACGACCGGTGGCTTCAAGACGACGAATTCGAGGGCGCGAATGTCGGTTCAGGGTCATATCCGGGTGCTCAACTCTGGATGTTCGCGCGACCGGTTTACAGCAGCTTGCTGACCTTCACCGAGCCTCGCTGGCTGCTCCTACATTGCCAGGTGCCAGCACAAACGAATAGCGGCTTGACGCCTCTGTGCAGACCAGCCCGGATGCCGGTTCATGCCGCGACGTTGTCATGACGGACATGCATATCGATGTGCACGTCGGCAAATGGACACAACATGCCCCCGGCGTCATCGCGTTCGACCCAGCCCAGTTCGACCAACACCTGGACATCTTCGTGGACGCGCTTGACATCGCGCCCTGCGCGGCGCGCCAGCTCGCGCACCGCCATCGCACCCTGCCCCTGCAAGGCGGTCACCATGGCCCAGCGACGCTCGGTCAGTCGGCCGAAGAACGCGCCCGGGCTTTCGAAGTTCAGCGTCTCGCCCTGGTAACTGTCGGCCTGTGCCGACTTAGCCACCCGCTTCAAAAGCGTTGCCGAAGATGGCGGCGTGATTGAACTGGTGGTCTGGCGCGTGCCGCGACCGGTGCCACCCACGCACCATGGCTACAAATACCGTGCCGTCTACGCCGTGGACGGCGTGCGTGTGGTCGGATTCGACAATGAACGCGGAAAGGGCGATCACTGCCATCTGCATGGGCGGGAGTTGCCCTACATCTTCACCACGGTTGACGCCTTGGTGAACGATTTCATCGCCGCCGTGGATGCGGCCAGGAGAACGCCATGACGACA
>JANYKR010000101.1 GCA_025358155.1 Betaproteobacteria bacterium | reverse complement strand
ACGCTGCAGGGCCTCGCGGCGCACGAAGGAGTAGCCCTCGTCCAGCTCGATGGTCGCGACCTGCGAGAACGGCACCAGCGCACCTCCACCAGTGCGGATCGGGATCGCGGCGATGGCAGCGGGATCGACTCGAAACCCGTCCGCCAATCGCACCGCGATGTCGAAGCGGTTGGTGCCATCGATCAGCGTCGAGACCGCCTGGCCGCCGATGCCGGCCTGCACGACTTCGAGAATCTCGTCGACGTTGAGCCCCAAGCGCGAGGCGGCCTCGCGGTTCACCTTGATCACGAGCTGCGGCTTGCCCTTGTTGGCCTCGGCCGAGAGGTCGGCCGCACCGGGCACCTTGTCGAGCACATCCTTGAGCTGTGCCGTCAGGCGGTCCAGCGTTTCCAGGTCTTCGCCGTAGAGCTTCAGCGCCAGCGTCGCCCGCACGCCCGAGATCAGTTCCTCCACGCGCGACTGGATCGGTTGCGTCGCGCCGAACACAACGGTGGGCACGACCGCCTCCATCGCCTCCTGCATCTCGGAGGCCAGCTTCGCGTAGGTGATCTTCTCCGGCCACTCGGACTGCGGCTTGGTGTCGAGGTTGATCTCCATGTAGTTCACGTCGGTGGTCTCGCCGCCCTCGGCGCGGCCGATGGTTGCGAGGACCGAGCGCACCTGCGGGAACTTCCTGTGCAGCTCGTCGCTGACCACGTTGGAGACGCGGATCGACTCGTCCAGCGAGGTCGAGGGGATGCCCGTGACGCGGAACTGGATCGTGCCCTCCTGCAACTGCGGCATGAACTCCTTGCCGAGGAACGGGAACAGCGCGAGCGAGCCGAGCAACAGCTCAAGCGCCGAGCCGATGACGAGCTTCTTGCGCTCCAGCGCCCAGTCGAGCAGCGGCAAATAGGCCTTCTTGGCCCAGCGCACGAGGAAGGTGTCGCGCTCCTCCTTGGGTTTGAGGATCAGCGCAGCCAGCACCGGCACCAACGTCATTGACAGCAGCAGCGATCCCACCATCGCAAACGTGATGGTGTAGGCCATGGGCTTGAACAGCTTGCCCTCCAGCCCGGTCAGCGAGAACAGCGGCAGGAAGACGACGATGATGATCAGAATCGCGAACGCAACCGGGTTCACGACCTCGTGCGCCGCTTCGAGGATCAGGTGGGTCTTGTTGATCGGCTTGCCCGATTCCTTCGCATGCGCCAACAAACGAAAGGCGTTCTCGACCATCACCACCGCGCCGTCTACCATCATCCCGGTGCCGATGGCCAGCCCCGACAGCGACATCAGGTTGGCCGAAACGCCGAACTGCTGCATCAGGATGAATGCGATCAGCATCGCCATCGGCAAGGTCACGATCACAACGATGGCCGAGCGGAACTCGCCGAGGAACAGGAACAGGATGATCGCGACCAGCACCGAGCCTTCGACCAGCGAACTCTCGGCCGTCTTCAGCGCCTTCTCGACCAGCTCGGTGCGGTCGTAGATCGGCACCAGCGTCACGCCCTTGGGCAGCGCAGCCTGTGCGATGGCGATCTTGGCCTTGACCGCGTCGACGACGCTCTTCGCGTTTTCGTTCACGCGCGACAGCGCGATGCCGAGCACGGCCTCCTTGCCGTCGCGCGTGACGGCGCCGAAGCGCGGCGCGGCGGCCTGCTTCACTTCCGCCACGTCGCGCACGTAGATCGGCGCGCCGTTGCGCTCTGCCACCACAATGCCGGCGATGTCGGTGGTGTTGGCGACGAGCCCGAGGCCGCGCACCAGGTACTGCTCGGAGCCGAGGGTGATCGACTGGCCACCGACCTGCTTGTTGTTCGCGGCCAGCCGCTCCATCACCTGCTTGAACGACAGGCCGTACTTGATGAGCTTGCGCGGGTCGATCTGCACCTGGTACTGCTTTTGGTCGCCGCCCCAGGACACCACGTCATCGACGCCGGGCGCGGTGCGCAGGATCAGCCGCACCGTCCAGTCGTGCAGCGTGCGCAGGTCCATGCTGCTCAGCTTCTTGTCGGCCGACTCGATCGTGTACCAGAACACCTGGCCCAGGCCCGAGCTGTTCGGGCCGAGCACGGGTTCGCCGTAGCCTTGCGGCAATCGGCCCTTGGCTTCCTGCAGCTTCTCGCCGACGAGGCGGCGCGCGAAGTAGATGTCGATGTTGTCCTTGAAGTAGATACCGACGTACGAGAGCCCGAAGAGAGAGACCGAGCGCACTTCTTCGACGCCGGGCAGGCCGGCCATTGCGCCTTCGATGGGCGTGGTGAGCAGCTTCTCCACGTCCTCGGCGGCGAGGCCGGGCGACTCGGTGTAGATGTTGACCTGGATGGGTGTCACGTCGGGGAAGGCATCCACCGGCACCTGACGAAACGCCTGCACGCCCAACCCCACAACGATGAGGAAGGCGACGAGCACGAGAACCTTGTAACGCAGTGAAGCGTCGACGATGGCATTGAGCATGGAGTGTTGTCCTTGTCCCGATGCTTCAGTGCTCGTCGCCGATCTGCGACTTGAGCAGGCGGGCTTTGAGGGCGTAGGCGCCTGCTGTCACCACCTTCTCGCCGGCCTCCACACCGGACTTGATGACGGTGCGACCGGACAGCTTCTCGCCCGGCTCGATGGCGCGCGGCTCGTAGCCACCATGCTCCTGGACGAAAATCGTCGGCTGGCCTTGCAGCAACAGGATGGCGGCATCTGGGACAGACAGCACGTCGCGCTTTGCGGCTGTGCTGGCGCCGCTCGTCTCGATGGTCGCGGTGGCGAACATCTCGGGCTTCAAGCGGCCGTCCTTGTTCTCCACTTCGATACGGGCAGGGATCGTGCGCGAGTCCTTGTCGAGAAGGCTGGCGATGTAGGTCACACGGCCCGCAAAGCGCTCGCCTGGATAGGCGGTGACGGTGACCGTCGCGGCCGAGCCGACCTTCACCTTGGCCAAGGTGTCCTCGGTCAGGTTGGCTTCGATCCAGACCTTGGACAGGTCGGCGACGGTGAACAGCGGGTCGCTCGGCGTGCCCAGTTCGCCCACGGTGGCCTTCTTCTGGATCACCGTGCCCGCCAGTGGCGCGATGACCGGGAAGGTCGAATTCGCGGCACCTTCGGCTTTGGCCGCTCCGCCCAGCAGGCGCAGTTTGTCCTGCGTGGCGCGCAGTTCGGCCGAGGACTTCTCAAGGTCGGCCTTGGCGCGCAGGAAGTCGCGCTGCGGAATGATCTCGTCGGCGATCAGCGACTCGGCGCGCTTGAAGTCTGCCTGCGCGACACGCTGACTGGACTGCGCGTGCAGCAGCGCCGCCTGCGCCTCACCGATGGCGAGGCTGTCCAGCACCGCCAGCGGCTGGCCTGCCTTGACCTGCGCGCCCAGGCCGGCCATCACCTGGACGATCCGCCCTTCGACGCGCGGCGCAACGCGCGCAATGCGGTCCTGGTTCGGCCGGATCGTGGCCGTGACGGTGATGGTGTTGGTGAAGGCCTGCTGCGCGAGTGTCTCGACCTTCAGACCGGCGCGCGTGGCTTCTTCGACTGAGAGCTTCAAGCCGTCGGCTTCCTTGGCGCCTTCGGCCTTGGCCTCCTTGCCTTCCTTCGCCTCCTTGGGTTCGGTTGGTTTGCCGCCGCTGCACGCGGTGAGCAAGGCAACCAGCACAAGGGCGGACAGCGCCCTGACGCGCGAATTCGAGTTGATGTTCTTCATGGTTGGTTTCCTTCCAGCGCCAGGCCGGCCGCAGCCTCCAGGGCATGGCGGGTGGCGTGGTAGTCGGCAAGCGCATCGTTGAGGTCGCGGCGCGCATCGAGCGCCTGACGGCTGACGACGATCAGTTCGAGCAGCCCGATCTGGCCGGCGCGCTGGGACTTGAGCGAGAGCTGCTGGTTGTCGGCCAGCGCCGGCAGCATCGAGCCTTGCAGGCGCCGCACGCGCGACTCTAGGCTGGTGAGCTTCAGCCACAGCGAGCTGACGCTTGCGCGCGCATCGCGCAGGGCAGTCTCGCGTTCGATCTGAACCTGGCTCAGATCAGTGCGCGCCTGACCGATGCCGCTGGCGTTGCGCTTGAACAAGGGCAATGGGACGGACACTGTGAGCGTGGTCAAGTGCTCGCGTGCATCGCCCAGGCCTTCGCGGCCGACGTTCAGGCCCACGGTCACGTCGGGATAGACGCCGGCTTGCTCCAGCTTCAGCTTGGAGGTGGCACTGTTCTCGCGATCACGCAAGGCACGCAACTTCGGTTGCGCTTCTACCGAAGCCATCAGGTCGCCAAGCGTGAGACCTTGCTGCGGCAAAGTCAGTTCGCCGACCGCCTGCGGCAAAGAAGCAGGCGGAAGCTGCAGCGTGGCCGCCAGCTCGGTGCGCGCATCGAGCAATTGCTCTTGCGCAAGGGCCAACTGATTGCGCGCGCGCTCGGCTTCAACGGTGGCGATGTTGGCATC